>PIXZ01000045.1 GCA_003601605.1 Candidatus Bathyarchaeota archaeon | reverse complement strand
TGCTCATGGGTGAAGCAACTGAAACAACACCCGCAGTTCTAATCAGAGATGCTTCTGTGGATTTTGATGACAACGTGTATGGTCCTGCAGACATGAAGATACCACAAAACAAGTGTATGTTTATGGAAACCTTTTCTAAAAATGGCTAGTCACAGTTTTTCCATGGCAAATCAGTGTTTTGCAGAATTCTGTAGATTGGTACGCCTAGAAAAGTAGCCACAGATGCAATAATTAAACGCTCAACCGGGTAGATAAATGTCAAAAATTCCCATATTGCCTTCCAAGCATTTACATTTGCTAAAAAAATAGGCCAAGAGGCTATTTCAAAGGTTAGAGAACCAGCGATTTGACTGGCTAAGGTTGAAACGAGAAAAATTATGAAGAGGCTAGTGGTTAATTTCGTGTTGTTTTCAGAGTTGAGGTTTTTGAATGCTTTAGATTGTAATGGTGAAATTAAAATGAGAAAGCCGATTATTTGAAACCACATTAATGGTGGGTAAAGCCAAACAGGACCGACAAAGGGATAAAATCCAAAGAAGAATAGCAGCGAAAAATAAGTGAAAATGCAAATGCTTCGATTGCCGTTAGAAAGCCAGCCGCCAAACAATGAGGCAACAACTCCAGCTGCCAAGCTTGGCGGAGAAAAGGAAAGGTTAAAGAGCAGTGCTAGAATCCCTCCTGAAAAGGAAGAAAGCAATCCAAGGTATGGTCCTACTATTATGCCGATCAGGGGGGCGAGGATTGTTGCTGCAGTGATGTGTTTTCCAACTAAGCCTATTATTTGTGATATTGGCATGAATGATAAAATTACGTATAGGGCTGTGAAACAGGCGGTTAAAGCTATATTTTTGGTTGTTAGTTTTCCGTTGATTGTCATTTATAGCATCCTTCGCGTTTTCTAATATCGTGTGCAGCTTTTGTGGATAAGTCTTTCTTTGTTTTAGTTGTTTGGTATAGGTTTTTGATAGAGAGCGTAGTAGCGTAAACCTTAAGACATAAGATGCCAAAATAAAATATGACAGAGGCAAAAGCTTTGGGGAAAGCAGCCATAACCACTCCACTATACATTTCAGTCGCTTGGACTTTGATGGTTAGTTACCAGCTTTTCACACAGATAGCAGTAACTACGGTTATTTCCTACATCAACGTGATTTGGCCTTCTGTAGCTGTTTGGCTGTCTTCAAGAGTGGACGTTTTGGTGTTCATATACGCGTTTGCATGGGTTTTTGTTCTATCTTCAGCCATTCCCTCTGTGCTTCTTGGAAAGGAAAGAAGTGTACTTGTGCAGTTCTTTGTATGTCTCACATTAACTTTTGTGGCTTTTGTTATCCAAGACACTTTGCTAACGTATAACGAAGAGGTAAGTAGCCACGTATTTACAATAGCCACACTATTTCACAACCCGTTTATCGCAACTGCATACTTGCTAATGCCCTATATTATGATGCTTGCCATCGACATACGCTCCAGAAGAAAACGCAAAAAACAAGAAAATCTGCAAAAAGTAACTGCTGCTTACCTTGAAAACGCTGCGGCGGAAGAACAAAAAATACAAGAACAACAATGCTAACATTCAAAATGCCTATGAACACTCCCATAATAACTTTAACGACAGATTTCGGCTTAAAAGACCCCTATGTTGCTGAAATGAAAGCCGTAATTCTAAACATAAAGCCAGACGCAAAAATTGTTGACATAACTCACGAAATAGAAAAATTCAACATAAAAATGGGCGCTTACATTTTAGCCTCCGCTACACCTTACTTTCCAAAAGATACAATTCATGTGGTGGTAGTAGACCCGGGAGTTGGAACAAAAAGAAAACCAATAATCATAAGAACAAGAGACGCATATTATGTGGGACCGGACAACGGCGTTCTAACATTAGCCGCAAAAAAACAAGGCATAATCAGCGTTCATGAAATATCAAACCGAAAATTCATGTTGCCAAAAGTGTCAAACACGTTTCATGGAAGAGACATTTTTGCTCCTGCTGCCGCGCACCTAGCAAACGGGATAAAACTAACGCGGTTTGGACCAGAAATCCGCAGTATTGTTGTTCCAAAATTCGCAAAAATTACAACACAAAAAAACAAAGTGATAGGTGAAATTCTCCACATTGACGGTTTCGGAAACATCATTACAAATCTTAGCGAGAAGGAACTGGAACTGATGAAAGTTAAAGAAGTGGTTTGCATCCAACTTAAAGAAGAAAAACTGAAGCTAAAACTTTGTAAATCCTACGCAGACGTTAACGCTGATGAACCATTAGCAATGATTGGGAGCCACAATTTTCTCGAAATCGCTGTAAATCAAAGTAACGCTGCGGAAAGATTTAATGTAAAGGCGGGCGACAAGCTCATACTTTATCGCTCTTGTTCAAATCTCTAAGCCGATTAACACCATCAATCTCTTTTATGAAAGCAGCCACGCTTTTAGGAACAAGCTTTTCCCAACTCTTGTCTTTCAACATTCTTTCTCTAATTTCCGTTGAAGAATAGATCTTCCGCTTATGAAAGCGAATAGCCTTAACCTCATAGCCCGCCTCAATAAAAAGGCGACGCGTCAAAGGTTCATTAGAATAGACAACATCAAAGCTTGGCGTATAACCTTCAACAGCGGAAACCCACATCATATGCAAGTGCATGTCAGGTACAGGAACAATCCAAAAACGCGAGTGGTCTATTCCAGCTTCTTCCAAAGCCTTCCTAATCATAACCATTCTTTCTCCAGCAGTAAAAGGATTATCAAGAAGATGGCTATACTGGGCACTGCCAATAACGATAATAAGCTCGTCCACTTCTTTCAAAATATCTTTTATGGCGCCTAAATGACCGAGATGGAAAGGCTGGAAACGCCCAACATAAAGACCGCGCTCAACCATGTGAAACATCTCTTCTTATAGACTCTTTTAACCTCATATTAACGAATTAACATTTACCCTTTTCCAATTTTCGCAAAACAAACTCTACAGGAAAAACCCGCAATTTCCCACCCTCTACAAGAATTTCCTTTTCACAAGAATACCCTCGCCTTTCACGGCTTAAAATTTCCCTCTTCAAATTCAAGCCTCCGCCATAACCCCCCAAAGTAAAGTCGGAACACACAACTCGATGACACGGAACAATAGGCGCAAAAGGATTCAAAGCCATAACACGCCCCACAGCCCTAGGACTTCCACCAACAGCCTTTGCAATAAAACCATAAGAAGACACGTATCCAACAGGAATAAGCACAACTGCTTCAATCACTTTTCTAGCATAATCTGTCAAGTATTCAGTAGCCAAAGAAAAACGGTTACGCACATCCTTTCCATCATAAATAGCCTTTATTGAGTTAATAACACGTTCAGCAAAACTTGACGCCTTTTCCAACTGTTGAAAGGGAACATCGAAAGGAATAGCGTGCAATAAGCTTCGCAAAACACCATTTTCAGCAAACGCAAAGGCGGTCGCAAAAATTTTTTCTCCTTCATAAGCAACTCCACACCAGACACCTTCAATCTCTTTAACATGTAAACTTATCATTTCCGAGTTCGTCCTTTAAGCTTAATAGGATTTCTTAGGATTATTTAGCTCTACGGTTTGAAACAACCGACGATCTAAAAGACTAGTGGAAAGACATTAAGTTTAATAGTGTGTCCACCGAATATCAACGAGAAAGGTGAACAGGCATGGAAAAAGACGCGCAATCTCAATATCTTTGGATTCCAGGTGCCACGACTATTGGAGTAGTCTGCCGAGACGGTGTTATTTTAGCATCTGAAAAGCGAGTTTCTTATGGTTATCTAGTTATCAGTAAAGGCGGGAAAAAAGTTTTTAGAATAACAGAACACATAGGCGCTGCATGTGCTGGTCTCGTATCCGACATGCAAATTCTTGTCAGAGAAGTAGAAGCATATGCTAATCTGTTCAACTTAGACGTAGGCAGACCCATATCAGTGAGATCAGCAGCCAAACTCATGTCAAACCTACTTTTCTCCCGAAGACTAGCACCATTAATTACGCAAACAATTGTAGGTGGAATAGACGATGAAGGAGCATCCATCTACGTTTTAGACATCTTAGGCTCAGTAATACCAGACAAATACGCAGCAGTAGGGTCAGGAGCTGAAATTGCTATGGGCGTCCTTGAAGAAGGATACAAAGAAGATTTAACATTAAAAGAAGCGAAAGATTTGGTTTTAAGATCCATAAAGTCTGCTATAAGCCGAGACATTATGAGCGGTAACGGAATAGACTTTCTAATAATAACTAAGGATGGCACACACGAAGAGTCGATAAAATTTTAAACTAAAACTAAAAAGCATTCTCGCATAAACGCTACTGTTCCTAAATAAAGGTGAAAGCGTAAAGTGTCATTCGATCTAAGCTTAGAAGAAGGAAAATTTCTGATCCATCTTGCCCGTAAAGCTGTAGAAGAATACTTAAAAAACGGGAAAAAGCTGGAAGTGCCCGAAAAAATTGATGAGAAACTTCTGCAGCCTTGTGGAGTATTCGTTACAATAAACAAGGTTTGCGGCAAAGAGAGGGAATTGAGGGGATGCATCGGCTATCCTTACCCGACAACTCCTCTTGTCGAGGCAATTATAGATTCAGCCATAAGCTCTGCTGTTCGAGACCCACGCTTCCACCCACTTTCACCAAAAGAGCTTGGCAAGGTGGTTTTTGAAATAAGCGTTCTTACACCCCCTCAAATCATAGAGGCGAAAAAACCAGACGAATACCCAAAGAAAATTAAGATTGGACGAGACGGGTTAATTGTTGAAAAGGGAGTCTTCAAAGGTTTGCTTCTTCCTCAAGTGCCTGTAGAGTGGAAATGGGATGAGGAAGAATTTCTATGTCAATGTTGTGTTAAGGCGGGTTTGCCTCCTGATTGTTGGCTGTTGAATGGCACTAAAATTTACAAGTTTCAAGCTATAATTTTCGAAGAAGAAAAGCCCGGAGGCGAAGTTAAGCGGAAGTTTCTCGGCGGGAAATAGTTTCATGCGTGTTTATTTTGCTCCTTGCGGAATTGGTTTAGGACATGTTGGAAGATGTATTCCAATAGCAAGGAAACTTTTGGAAAAGAAAGCGCAAGTGCTTTTTTCTACTTATCGGGAAGGCATAAGCTATGTGGAAAAAGAGAAACTTCCACTCGTGAAGGCACCATCTATAGGTTTTAAAGTTAAGCCTGACGGAACCATAGATTTTAGACAGACAGCAGTGAATCCAGGTCCGTTTTTGGCTTCTTTCACTCTTTTAGAACAAGTTAATGCGGAAGTAGAGAGTATTGAAAGATTTAATCCGGATGTTGTTGTTTCTGACTCCCGCGTCTCACCTTTATTAGCCGCAAGAATTCTAGGAAAGCCAAGAATTTGCATTTTAAACCAGTTCCAAGTGATAATACCGCGGAGAAAACATTTTCTACGTTTAGCCAGACTCGCCGACTCTATAACCCTTGCACTTATTGGAAAAATGTGGACGAGCGGAAACATGACCTTGATACCAGACTTTCCGAAACCCTACACCATATGCGCCGGAAACCTAAACATTCCAAAATCGTACAAAAAAAGCGTGAAATTGATAGGACCAATTCTGCCTACGCGACCAGAAGAACTGCCAAGTGAAAAGGAACTGCGGAAAAAATTAGAGCTGCCAAGTGATAAACCAGTGATTTTTGCATCGATAAGTGGTCCAGTTAGGGAAAAAGCTTTTTTGATTGGAAATTTGAGGAAAATTTTGCTGAAATTTCCAGAAGATTATGAAATTGTCGTGTCGTTGGGCTATCCTAACGCGGACAACAACCCTATACGCCACAAAAATCTGACAATTTACAAATGGATTCCAAACAGGTTTGAGTACCTAAAAAGCTGCGATCTGGTTATAGGACGTGCTGGACACGGGACCATGACGCAGTGTTTATGCTACGGTAAACCCATGATTCTTGTGCCGACGCCAAGCCATACGGAACAGATCAGCAACGCAAAGCAGGCAGAAGATTTAGGCGTTGCAAAAATTATCCTTCAAGAAAAACTCAATAGGGACAGACTTCTAAAAGGTATTAAGCAGATGCTTGAAAGCACAGTTCAAGAAAGACTTAAAACAGTTCAAAAGGAAGTTTTGAAATATGACGGCTTGAAAAAGGCTGTTGAAACAATATTCGAAGTCGTTAAAAAATAAACAAATATTTTAAGGCTATCCAATCAAAGATTAAAACATGTTCCTACCACGCAAAATTTTGGAAGAAAAACTGTTGAGAATATTAGCTGAAGATTTGGGGCAAGGAGACATAACAACCAGCCTAATTGTTCCAGAAAAAAGCACAGCAGAAGCTGAAGTAATTGCCAAAGAGTCTGGGGTTATTTGTGGAATTGAAGAGGCAAAAATTCTTTTAGAAAGTTTAGGACTCCAAGTTGAAGCCTTAGTAAGAGATGGACAAAAAATAAGGGCTTCACAGGTCTTGCTTAAAATATCTGGAAAGGCACGAACTTTGCTTTCAGTGGAACGCACTCTTCTTAATCTTCTCTCAAGAATGAGCGGTATTGCAACCGCTACAAAAGAAGTGGTGGAAAAAATTAGGAAAAGCAAACTGAAAACGAGGGTTGCATGCACGCGGAAAACTGCTCCTGGGCTTCTCTATTTTGATAAAAAAGCAGTTTCAGTAGGCGGAGGAGACACTCATAGGCTTCATTTGGATGATATGGTTTTGATAAAGGATAACCACATTAAGATTGCTGGAAACGTCAAGAAAGCTGTAGAAAAGGCTAGAGAAAATGTTTCTTTCAGCAAAAAAATTGAAGTCGAAGTAACAAGAGTTGAAGACGCGTTAACTGCTGCAAAATCTGGTGCGGACATAATTATGTTGGACAATTTCTCTCCAAAGCAAGTAAAGAAAGCCATTAAACTTCTGGAAAAGGCTGGTTTCCGTGAAAAGGTTGTGTTAGAAGCAAGCGGTGGAATAACAAAAGAAAACATCCTGGAATACGCTTCAACCGGAGTTGACATCGTAAGCCTAGGAGAAATAACACAGAGTTCAAGAGCTTTGGATATGAGTTTAGAGATTACAAGAGTTAGAAAACATTAAACACCATATTACATCAAATATTGAATAAAAAGAGCTTCAATAAACGCTGCCGCGAGCAAGACCACTGCACAAATTGCAATAAAAATGCATGTCTTTCTAAGCTCATTTCTGCCTTTACCTTTAATTATAAGCCATGTTAACCATGTACTTTCAGCGAAAGCCATGGAATAAGCACAAAACTCCATCCAAGCAATTGGCAAGATAAATAAGGAAATGAAACCGAGAAGAGGGTGAAAACCGTAAGCCATGCTGTCCGCTGCTATCACGACTCCAGTGCTATACAAAACAAGAAAACCGAAAATAGGACCAGCAATAGGCGTGAATGACAACAAGCAAATCATAAAGTTGTTTCCGAAAATGGATGAAGTGCTTTGAAGTATGTCCATCTCTTTTATGGATTCTCGTCTTTGGTCAAGTTCTTTGCTTAATGTTTCCGCTTCTTCCGAAGATAGCGGTGTTAACACGCCGGCAACAGTTACAATGAGAGAAATAAAAAAGAAAATTAAAATTGTCAACATTCTCTTCGTTCTTGCTGGAAATCTCCCCCAATACTTGTCAAAAGCCAATTATACACTTCCTTTAACGCTTATCTTTAAAGCCCTAAAGCCCCTTGCAGATGGATTCAACATTTCTGTAATATTAACTTTTTCTAAAATGCCATTGAAATCTTCAGCATATCCTCTTATATCATGTTCCGCTGCTATAAGCGATTGCAGATAGACTTTTCCACCAAGCATTTTAGGCTGACATTTTAAAGGCAATCCCAACATTGTTGTTTTATCTTCTTTTACTGCTTTTTCACAAGCATATAAAATGGCGTGGGCTCCCGCTGTTAACTCTGCCACCCGCACAGGAATGCTTTCTTTTCCAATAGCTAAAACCTCGATTCTGTATCTCTGCGCGATTTCACCGGCAATCTTTCGTAATTTTGGTAGAATTTTGAGAAGATGCCGCTTTGCTCCACTGGAAATTCTTAGGCTGGAAAATTGGATTGCGGAAAGCTGTTCAAGGGGAACCGC
>PIXZ01000044.1 GCA_003601605.1 Candidatus Bathyarchaeota archaeon | reverse complement strand
GGCAATGCCAGACAACAATTTTGTTCTAGAATTGAATAGGTCTGCTTCTGACTTCACGTTGTGATTTTCCCTTTCCGTGTTTTTCGTGGAAACGTGGAAGCTGGCTATCATGCGCAAAGCCACAAAAATTAAGAAAAATCCGAAAATCAGCCCCAACTCTCTTGATGAGAGCAAAGATGTTAGATAAGCGCCTAAATAGGCGCCTGGAACAGTTGTTATTGCTAAGAGTATGCCTGTTTTGTAGTAGATTCTTTTCTGTCTTGAATAATTTAGTGTGGAAGCGATTGAAGTAAAGATTATCGATGTTAAACTTGTTCCCACAGCCTGAGAAGGGTCAAACCCGTATAACAGCGCTAGCAAAGGCACTATGAAGACTCCGCCGCCTATTCCAACCATAGAGGCAATTGTTCCAATTAAAAATCCGAATAATGGCAGTAGATACTCAATCATGCCTATTCCGTCTGCTTACTCTTTTAAAAGATTTTCCTTGATGAAATAGCAAATTATTCCTAGAAATAGTCCAGAAACTCCCGCAATCCAAGATTGTGGAGAAACAAAAAGAGTGAAGATTAACAGCGTTAAGCATGATGTGAATCCTAAAACTGGGACGAATCGTGGATACACTCTTTTTTTAATTTTTAACCTTAAAGCTGATACATTGGCTAGGCTATAGTAGAAAAGCAAAGCAAAGGTGCTTATGGCTATTACTTGGCTTAAGTCTATGAACAAAGCAAGCAGGGTCATTATTCCACCAACCATAAAAACTGAAAAGTAGGGCGTCTTGTATTTCGAGTGTAAGTTGCCTAAAACTTGCGGAAGGTCTTCTCTTCTTGCCATGGCATACACTATGCGGGAAACGCCCAAAATGGAAGTAAGCAGAACAGTTGCTGTGGCTAATAATCCGCCTACAGAAACAAGGTAAATAGCAGCAACGTTTCCAGTTACGCCTATGGCATCTGCTAAAGGCGACCTTGAACCTTCAAGTCCAAGCTTTCCAACAAGTCCAAGAGCGACAACACCTACAAGAATGTACAGAGCAGTGGATATTGCAAGTGAGAACAGTATAGCCTTAGGAACATTTCTTTTAGCGTTTTTCACCTCTTCTGCGATTACTGCTACTCTTGCAAATCCGCCATAAGCAAAAAATATGTAAAAAGCCGCAGAAAGTACTTCAATCTTTAATGGTTCAAATGGTGTAAAGTTAGCTGGATTAATGTAAGTTAGTCCAAAAATTATGAAGAATGTGAGAACGGCGATTTTTGCAATCACTAAAATATTGTTTACAAAGGCTGACTCTCGTATGCCAAGAAAATTAAGTAGTGTAAAGGCTATGCAAAGAATTGCAGCAGTTATGTTTGGCTGTATAGCTGGAAATATTTCTTTCAAATAGTAAGCGAACCCTAAAGAAACTGCTGCACCTCCAAAAATGTTGGAGAGAATCCACATCCACCCAGCCAGAAAGCCTGCCAAGGGCGAAATCAGCGAATACGCATATTCGTATATGCTTCCTTCTTTCGGCTGCCAAGTTGTCAACTCTGCAAAACTTAATGCTGTAAACAGTGCTATAACAGCGGCTATAACCATGGAAATTGCCAATGCTGAACCAGCCAAGCCGGCGCCTATACCTGTCACAACGAAAATTCCAGCGCCGATTATAGCGCCTATGCTTATAGCTGTAGCATCCCACAAGCCTAGAGTGGGCTTCAACATTGCATCGTCGAGTTTACTGCTTTTCATAATATTGCCACATGTAAGAAAACTCTTTTAAAGTCTATACCTATTAAGTTTAACCCGCTAAAAGTCCGCTTTGGTTTGAAGTTTTATCTTTATTTTGAAAGCGTTAAAATCTTCTAGTTCAATGGCAATTGATATACCACGTTTTTTCTGAGAACATTGAATCCCAATTTCTCGTAAAGTTTTATGGCTTTCGTAGGGTTCATGTCGTCAACGTACAAGACTGCGTGTTCCATTTTTTCATTTTTTAAAATTTGCATAGAATGAAGCATTAGAGCAGTTCCTATTCCTTTTCGCCTAAAAGGTTTTAATACGCCAATATCTAAAATCCAACCCCACTTCTTTTTCTTTTCTCTATTCAGTCGCTCATCAATCCCTATTCCGACAAAGCCCACTGGCTGATTTTCTAGAACAGCAAAAAACCATCTTTGCATTTTGAACCATGGCACCTCAAAAAGGCTGTATTTTGTTTCTTCAATGGTTTTAGGTCTGAAATTAAAATGTTCTTTAAAGGTTTCGTTTTCAAGTTTATTTAGTGTTTCAATGTCTTTTTTGTCGTTTAATTGCACATCCCTTATTGTTACTTCAGTGTTTTTCTGCAAATAATAGGGAATTTCCCTTAAACTTTTCTTCATTAGACTACTGGCGCGCACTTTTCGGAATCCGAAGCTTTCGAAAATGTGGATGCATGCTTTTCTATCTGTTTGCGCCCAAGTTTCGGCGACTTCCATACCTCTTTCTTTTAGGCTGTTTAACGCTTTTTCCAAAAGTTTCTTGGCTATTCCTTTGCCTCTAAACTTTGGGAGAACACCTAATGATTGAATAAAACCTTTCTTTTCTTCTCTAAATTTGTCCACATGGGCGTTAACTATTCCAGCTGCTTCTCCATTCCACTCTGCAATAAAAATTCCTTTTGCATCAAAAGTTGGAGATTTTTCCATTTTCTTCATTTCCTCAAGTGTCATACTTCGAAAATCATCGTAATCTTCAAAAACTACATTAAAAATTCTAATGAAAACCTCTTCGTCGAATCCTTCTCTAAATGGTCTAATGGCGAGCAAGGCTTTCCACCTTAAAATTCTTTCAGTTAAGTGGCTTTGCTGCATTTAAATGTTGCTAATTATTTTTGAGCAAGAAGGGGAGACAAGATTTTCCTTTTCCATGTCTAACAACTATGGACATACCGAGCTTAACAGCCCCCAAAAATGTAAACGTTTCAGCAAATCACGGTTCAAACCCTTAAAGGAATGTCAAACTCTAATTAATGTGGAAGAAAGGTTTGTTCTTTTACTATAAGACACGTAGAGAAAATTTTATGCTTTTTTCTTCACGCCATTTAACAGAGAGTTTCTCTCTAAATTCGCTTTTAACAAGCAATTTCGTAAACTCTGAAGTTAAAGCTTCTTTTCTTGAACAAAATATGATTTCGCCTTGGTTGTTTGTCCAAACGTTTAGTCCGCGCGTTTTTCCTTTGTGAATAAAATGCATAAACAAGTCTTCTTTTCCAACGTGAAGCAAACAAACAGTATTTGAACCTTCCAAACATTGAAAAACAGAGTCTAATGCCTCTTCAACGTGTCCACCTTTCTCCACCAATCTGGTTTCAAAAAGGTGAGGAATCACTTCAGAGTCGATAAGACCAATCTTTTCAGACTCAAAAACATGCTTTCCACCTAATTTCTCTCTAAGCTTTTTGTAATTGGAGAAATATCCATTATGAGCTGAAACAACCACTAAATCCGAATAACATTTTGCCATGTAAGGCTGAGCTGTTTCCCTAAACTCGACTGTGCTCATAAATTCTTTGCTAGGCATACGCACATGTCCAACTAAAACATTGGCTTCGTTTACCTTCACAGTTTCAGAAAGACGCTTAACAGGAGAAACGTCAGAAACCTTTCCAGTCTTCTCCAAAATAACCCTTCGCTTACCATTAATAACCGCGATACCAGCGCCATATCCACCAACAGGCTTAGACTCTTCAGGATAACGATGGGTCTCTAATTGTTCAAGAACTTTGAAAACATTGTCCATGGGCATTTTTTGCTTTAAGGCAAAGCCGAAGATTCCACACACGGATAATCCGCCCCCTTATATTTTAGCTCGTTGACATGAAACATAAATATGTTTTATAACCATTTTATAATTGGACGATGAGGAAATCGAGGTACACTGACAGAAGCGGATGATTGCTTTTTCCGCTCCCGAGTCCCAAATGAATAGCGTTTAACCTAAGATTTTGCAGTAAGTGGATAAAGGGAGTGTTGTTGAAGTTTTTATGCTTCGCTGGGTCCAGTGATATACGCCCAGATGCTTACCAAGACTACTGTTAGACAAGCACCGGCAAGGCCTGACAAAACGTATCGTACGCTAAAGAATGCTGGCAATATCGTCATAAGGGTTGGAATAATGTATTCTGCTGTGAGGTCCGCGATAACTCCAGCCATGAAGCCTAACAATGCGACTAACGCGAATACTTTAAGTCTTTCACCCATCTTATTCACCTTTTGATTAATAATTGAAATCTATGCTCCTTTTTAGTCTAACTTACATTTTTTTGTCTATTCCTCCGAAACCAGCAACATCATCTTTTATTTGGAAAATTAAAGCTCAAAACCGTTTTTATTTAGACATATAGCTCTACGTATATACGTAAATATTGTCAGCATATTAACAATGTATAAGATTCTCTCAAACACCTTTTTCTTTTCGGAGGTATCAACTTGTCTGAAAGATTTGCTAAAAAATGGGAGAATAGAAGGAATGAACCGTTCACAGCTCGAATAAGAGAGGCTGTAAGACCGCCAGGCCCGCTGAAGCCACGCTTAGACTTTGCTGTTAGACGCATCGAACTTCAAATCCAAAAATTAGATCAAGCCACCGAAAGATTCAGCCAGAGAGACAAAGCAATTTTCGCGAGAATAGTTGACGCTTACACTAAACATGATACTGCACGCGCAAACGTTTTTGCAAACGAGTTAGCCGAAATCAGAAAAATGGAAAGACTCATAATTAATGCTAGGCTAGCCCTCGAACAGATAGTGTTAAGATTACGAACAGTTTCTGAACTTGGAGACGTAGTGTCAACCCTTGGACCAGCAGTAGGCGTATTAAGAACTGTGAGAACAGGGCTTGCAAGTGTTTTCCCGGAAGCAGAAAACGAGCTGGGGGAAATAGGCAATCTATTAAGCGGAATAATGATTGAAGCTGGGCAAAGCTCAGGGATGACCTTAAACTTTGACACTGTAAATGAGGACGCGCAGAAGATTCTTTCTGAAGCAGCTACTGTAGCAGAACAGAAGATTAAGGAGAAATTCCCAGAACTGCCTGCCGGGCTTTCCGGAGTGCCAACAACTTCTCTAAGCGAAAAAACATCTACAGAAACCTCTTAAACCCGGGGGAGAAACCATGTCACAAGACCCCAACCCTTTTCTTTCCATCGGAAAACAAGTTAAAGACGAATACGGACGCGTAATAGGTAGAATAACCTCTTTTGCTCTAACGCCAAACGGAAAATTTGACGCCGTTTTCGTAGAAAAAAGCGACGGAAGATTTCTGAAATATCCTATGGAATATTTGAAATTCGAAGGCGCAGAAGTAACCCTCTTATCTAAGATTAAATCCAAGGCGAACGCTCTCTGCGACCAGATTCCCCTAATATGGCGGAAAGACCAAGCCCTAAAAGACTTATCGGAGAAAAACAAGATTTCAAAAGAACTCTACGAAGAACTTCACAATAACTTTGAAGGAGTGCTAAACCAGCTTAAAAGCGAAGCTCAATCCCTAGTGGAAGAGATAGACAAAGAGCTTGCAAAATGTGCTAACGAGATAAAAGAGTTAAATTATGCGCTTGTGCACTTGGAGCTAGAACATGAGATAGGAAAAATAGATGATCAAGCCTACGAAACGGCTTTTGCTGCAATCCAAGAAACTCTCAAATATGTCAATATGGAAAAAGAAGACTTTGAGCTCACCAAGAGTAAGCTTTCAAACATAATGTTAGGTGAAACTCCAGAGCCGCCACAAACCGAAGAAACTAAGACAGAGCAGGAATTGCCAACACCGACGCCAACACCAGCATCTGAAGAACCCTCTTCCCAAACTTCTGAAAATCCTGAACTTCCAGAACCCCCAGTTGTAGTCTACGTAAAGGAAACTGGAAAATCCGGAGTCTCAGGGCTTTAAACAGCTAAACGGGTAGCGGGCGGAGGGATAAGTCATCAAAAGATTATTTCGGTCGTCACCCCCTCCACTCCGTGAAATCGTTGTAAAGTCGATAAGAACCTTAAAAATTCAGCAAAACAAGATTAAGCAAGCAAATTTTAGGCTTAAACAGAGAGATAAAATACTTTTCAAAACCTGCATCAATGCGCTAAATAATAAGAATAAAAAAAGAGCGGCCATTTGCGCGAATGAGATTGCAGAAATTCGGAAACTAATAAAATTCCTTTACCATATAGAGCTGGCTCTTGAACGGGTAATCATTCGGCTGGAAACAATAAAGGAACTAAGCGACATAGTTGTAGACCTAAAGCCAGCCATAAAACTTCTGCGAAACGTTTCTCAGCAATTGTTTGAAGTTTTGCCCGACGTATCTTCTGAACTTACTAAAGTCAACGAAGCAATAAGCGAAACTTTGTATTCAACGAAAATAAGGGCAGACGAGTCAATAATACCAGTAAACTTGAAGACCCCTGGAGGAGAAGAAATACTAAAAGAAGTTTCCAGCTTCCTAGAACAAAAAGTCAGTGAAAGACTCCCTGAACCGCCCGCTACAGCAGAAATTCCCGAAACAGAGAAAACGCCAGTAAAAGAGATGGTGGCTTTGGCAGCTAGTTGTTCTGAGGCAACTGGACAAGAGACAGTGAAGGAGTTTGAAGAAGACCCTTCTAAAACCCTCTTTTCTTTTAAGAAAGCTGAAATTCAAGAAATTTCCTTACAAGTGGAAAAATCTTCCCTTAAAAATTTGGAAGAAGTGCTTCTCGAATATGTTAAAAAGAGTAATGGAGAATTAGATCTAAAACGGTGTTCTGCAGATCTGGATGCTTCTTACGAAGAAATCGAAAAGGCTCTTGAAAGCTTAGGAGCCAAAGGAAAAATTAAAATCGCCTTAAAAGCGAGGAGATAAAAGGTGAGTGCCTCTCAAGAGCTTGAAAAAGCCGCAACCAACTATGCCTTAGAAGCGGTACGCTTAGACAAGCAAGGCTCTAAAGGCATGGCGATAACCATGTATCAGAAGGCCATAGAAAGCCTTCTCAAACTTGTGCAGCTTTATCCTGAATACAGCCTAAACAAGGTCTACATACAGCGTGCAATAGCCTACCAGGAAAGGATAAAAATCTTGCAAGGTTCTGGTGTTGCACCTGTTGAGACGCATGAGGAAGAGAAGGTGGAAAATGTGGAAAGTGCAAGAAGAACTGAAGGTGAAAAATCAAGTTATGAGGAATTGATACTTGCTGAGAAGCCCAATATAAAGTGGGAGCAGGTTGTTGGACTTGAAAACGCTAAAAAAGCCATAAAAGAAGCCATAGTCTATCCGGTGCAGAGGCCAGACCTGTTTCCGTTGGGTTGGCCAAGAGGAATTCTTTTGTTTGGACCCCCTGGATGTGGTAAAACTTTATTGGCTGCTGCTGTGGCCACGGAGATAGATGCAACATTTGTTTCCGTTGATGCAGCCTCAATAATGTCAAAATGGCTTGGCGAGGCTGAGAAGAATGTTGCTAAACTGTTTAATTCCGTTAGAAAGTCTGCTATTGAGGGGAAGCCTGCCATAGTTTTTATTGACGAGTTGGATTCTCTTATGGGGAAGCATTCTAACGAGGTTGGCGGAGAAATTCGGGTTCGAAACCAGTTTTTGAAGGAGATGGATGGCATTATAGATAAGGGTAAGAAACTTCACGTTTACGTTATTGGTGCCACAAACAAGCCTTGGGATTTAGATTGGGCTTTTATCAGAAGATTTCAGAAGAGAATTTTGGTTCCTCTTCCAGACCATCATAGCCGACTAATGATGTTTAAACTTTACACTGCTGACTTACAGCTTGCTCCAGACGTTGACTTGCATGAATTGGCAAGATTGTCAGAAGGCTTTTCTGGAAGCGACATAAGGGATGTTTGCCAATCTGCGCATCTAAAGCTTATAGGAGAATTCTTTGAGTCTGGACAGGCAGCAAATAAACAAGCTAAGCCACGACCCCTAAACATGTCTGATTTCAGGCAAATACTGGAGGAAAGGAAGCCAAGCGTCTCTCTTGACATGCTAACTTTGTACAACAGATGGTTTGAGGCGTTTAGAGCTCTTTAAAGGAGGGAAAGCGAAGAAGCTGGGTTGGGTGGAAAGGTTTGGAGAAATCCCCTAATTCTATTTTTGAATAATCTCCTTTCTCCCCCTCAACAAAATCTCCAAACCCCACAACCCAATTTTACTTCCTAACCATTTTCTCAACAAGGTCCGCAAGTTTTTTCGGGTTTTTAGATAGGTCTATGTATGGAATTTCTAGATTAAGGTTTTCCGTTGAATAGGGACCAGTAAAAGCCAGTATCGGCTTGAAGATTTTTAGGGCTTCTTCT
>PIXZ01000043.1 GCA_003601605.1 Candidatus Bathyarchaeota archaeon | reverse complement strand
GCTGTTATGGGTGCAAGCTGGTGTGGAGTAAAGGCGATGACCGCTACTTCTGGACCAGGGTTCAGCCTAATGCAAGAAACAATCGGCTGGGGATTTATGACTGAAACGCCTTGTGTGATAGTTGACGTTCAGAGGCTTGGACCTGGCACTGGACAAGCAACCAAGTGTGGACAAGGCGATGTGATGCAGTCTCGTTGGGGAACCCACGGCGACTACACGGCGATTGTGCTTTCTCCAAATTCTGTTCAAGAAGTTTTTGAACTCACCATAAGAGCGTTTAACTTGGCTGAAAAATACCGAACTCCAGTCATTCTTTTAACCGATGAGACTATTGCGCATGTTAGAGAACAAATAACAATTCCGCCAAAAGAAAGCATCCAAACAATCGACCGAAAAAAACCCGCAGCAGGAGAAAAAAAGTTCTTTGGTTCAGAAGAGGTTGCACCCATGCCCGCAATAGGCGAAGGCTACAACGTGGCAGTCACCGCTTCAACCCACGATGAGTATGGGATTCGGTTTACAGCAGACCCCCTAATTCATAGACGTTTAGTAGAAAGCATCAACAATAAAATAAGAAAACATGCGGACGACATAGTGGATGTGGAAAGCTACAATGCTGACGACTGCCAAGTAGGCATAATCTCCTACGGATGCACTTCCCGCAGCGTTTACGAAACTGTTGAAGAAGCGGAAAAAAGAGGAATCAAAGTAGGTCATGTAAGACTGAAAACTTTGTGGCCTTTCCCAGAAAAACCCGTTAAAAAACTGGCGAAAAACGCTAGAAAAATTATCGTTCCCGAAATGAATTTGGGACAAATCTTCCACGAAGTTAAACGAGTTGCATGTCAAACCGAAGTTGTTCCATTAAATAAGATTGGTGGTGGAGAACTCATCACCCCGGAAGAGATTCTGGAAAAAATACTAGAGGGGGTAGGCGAAAATAACTGAATTTTCAGCTCAAAAATACATGCGTGATTTAAAACTGCCTTTCTGTCCAGGATGTGGCTTGTTTTCGCTAACCAATGCTTTTTTGAGGGCAGTTCACGAGCTGGGCTATGAAGACTTAAGTAATTTCGTCTTTTGCAGCGGAATAGGGTGTTCTTCATGGATTCCTTCACCCTATTTTATGGCAGACTCTGTTCACACTCTTCACGGAAGAAGCATACCCGTTGCAACCAGCATAGCGCTTCTGCGTCCAAACCTTCACGTGGTTGTTTTCGGCGGGGACGGTGACATAGTTGGAATAGGATTAAGCCATTTTGTCCACGCAGCGAGAAGAAACACCGACATTCTCGTAATAATGGGCAACAACATGGTTTACGGAATGACAGGGGGTCAAGTAGCACCCACCACACCGTTGAAAGCAAAAACCACCACCACGCCTTACGGAAGCTTTGAACATCCCTTAGACGCGGCAAAACTGGCAGCTGTGGCTGGAGCAGCCTATTCTGCCCGCTGGACAACTGCCCACCCAAAAGAACTGAGAGAATCCATTAAAAAGGCAATTAATCTGAAAGGTTTCAGATTCATCGAAGTTATAACCCAGTGCCCCACAGCCTTCGGTAGAAGAGTGGGATTCAAAAATGTTGGAGAAATGCTAAAATGGTTCAAGGAAAACGCGGTTCCAGTTCAACAAGCAGAGAAAATGAGCCAGGAAGAGCTTGAAGGAAAAATAATCATAGGAGAATTTATTCAAAGAAGACGCACCACTCTTGGTGAAGCCGTGTATGCAATGATAAAGGGGGCGCAAAAAGATGAAAAACAGAGTTGAAGTCAGAATAGCGGGTTATGGCGGTCAAGGCGTAGTTTTAGCGGGTCAAATATTAGGCAAAGCAGCAGTTTACGACGGAAAAAACGCCTTACAAACCCAGTCTTACGGGGCAGAAGCCAGAGGAAGTGCTGCCAGAAGCGAAGTAATAATTTCCGACGGTAAAATAAACTTTCCAGCCGTCAGAAAATGCGACATTTTAGTGGCGATGAATCATGAATCTTTAAACAAGCATTTAGAAGCTTTGAAAGAAAACGGCATCTTAATTGTTGACAGCACCTATGTGAAAGAAATTCCAGAAACAAAAGCGAAAGTGTATAAGGTTCCAGCCACTGAAACAGCTCAAAAAACCTTTGGAGCAAGCCTTTACGCAAACATGGTTATGCTTGGAGCTTTAGCAAAAATAACAAATCTAGTCAGCGTTGAAGCGTTAGAGAAAGCTATCAAAGAAAGCGTTCCACCAAAAACCGTGGAAACCAACATAACCGCTCTCAAAAAAGGCTTACAGTTTTAAGCTTTCTTTCTTAACTATTACGTTATGCATTACGAAATAAAATGTTCAAAATGCAACTACCCAACACAAAACTTTCTCGATTTTAAATGTCCAAAATGCAGTCACCCTCTCTCCATTAAGGTATTATTTGATTTTGAAACTGAAAAAATTAACACCAAAGATTACAGTTTATGGCGCTACGCAAAGTTTTTTCCCTACATAAAAGAAAAAAGCATTATCTCACTTGGAGAAGGATGGACGCCCCAAGTCAAATTCTCAGAAAACGTCTATTTTAAACTTGAAAACCTAAACCCAACAGGCTCTTTCAAAGACAGAGGCTCCACTATACTGATTTCTGCATTACATGAAAAACTGAAAGAAATTAGAGGATACATTTCTGAAGATTCCTCAGGCAACGCAGGAGCCTCTATTGCTGCTTATGCCGCCCGCGCAAATATAAAAGCAAAAATTTATGTTCCGAAAAATGTTTCTGGACCAAAATTCAACCAGATAAAGTTTTATGGTGCAGAAGTTGTCAAAGTTGCTGGGTCAAGAAATAAAGTTGCAGAAGAAGCCCAAAAAAGTGAAAAGGGCAAGGTGTATGTCGGGCATATTCTTCACCCGCTGTTTAGGGATGGAATAAGAAGTCTCGCCTACGAAATAGCCGAACAAACTTGTTGGCATATACCAGAGCGTGTTTATTTGCCTGTTTCTGCTGGCACACTGCTTTTAGGCGTTATAAGCGGTTTTGAACATCTCGTTGAATCAAATGTTATAGATAAAATGCCGCAAATAGTGGCTTGCCAAACAAGACAAGTTTCACCACTTTACCATAGGTTTAAAAATTTGCCTTACAAGCCTCCAGAAAAGATAACCTCTATAGCTGATGCCTTGGTTAGCGTAAATCCTCCACTACTTAATCTCATGGTGGAAAAATTGAAAGAGGTAAAAGGTGAGGCTGTTATTGTTGATGAAAACGAAATTTTTGACGCGTTCATAGAGCTTGCCCAGAAAGGCTTTTTTGTAGAACCAAGTTCTGCTGTCGCTTACGCAGCCTATAAAAAGCAAGTGGAAAATGAAGAAGTATCAAAGGAAGATGCGAGTGTGATAGTTCTTACCGGAAGCGGCTTAAAAACCATGATTAAACCCTGATAGTTCTTGTGTTTCACGGTTTATTTTTAGAAAAATTTATATCGTAATGCTGTTTCTTTTGAGACGCACTAAAAGGAGGTTATTTGAATTGTCATCTCAAGCTGGTGGTGTACCAGTTTTAATATTAAAAGAAGGCTCAAGTAGAAGCCGTGGAAGAGAAGCCCAACACACAAACATTATGGCAGCAAAAATAGTAGCTGAAACCGTGAAAAGCGCTTTAGGACCAAAAGGCATGGACAAAATGCTTGTAGACAGCTTCGGCGATGTAACAATAACAAGCGATGGACGCACAATTTTGGATGAAATGGACATTCAACATCCAGCAGCCAAAATGATGGTTGAAGTTTCCAAAACCCAAGACAACGAAGCTGGCGACGGAACAACAACCGCCGTTGTGTTAGCTGGCGAACTCTTAAGCAAGGCAGAAGAACTCATCGGAAAAAACATTCACCCCACGATAATAATTGACGGCTATAAAAAAGCCGCAGAAAAAGCTCTAGAAGTTTTGGAAAAGATAGCAATTCCCGCTGGGTCAGAAACTGAAGAATACCTGAAAAAGGCGGCTATGACTTCCATGGCAAGCAAACTCGTAGCTGAACATAGAGAATATCTAGCTGATTTGGCAGTAAAAGCCATTCTTGCGGTGGCTGAAAAAGAAAATGAGAAATACAAGGTAGATGTAGACGACGTTAAAGTTGAAAAGAAGCCAGGTGAATCACTGAGAGACACAAAGCTTATTCAAGGCATAGTTTTAGACAAGGAAGTTGTCCATTCTGGAATGCCGAAACGCGTGGAAAACGCAAAAATCGCATTATTAGACACTCCCTTAGAAATTGAAAAGACCGAGTTTGATGCTAAAATCAACATTGAAAGCCCAGAGCAAATGGAAGCTTTCCTAAAGCAAGAAGAAGAAATGCTTAGAGACATGGTTGAGAAAATAGCTGCGGTAGGAGCGAACGTTGTCCTATGCCAGAAAGGCATTGACGATATGGCACAACACTTCCTAGCAAGAAAAGGAATCCTCGCAGTTAGAAGAATCAAGAAGTCAGACATAGAGAAACTTGCAAAAGCTACAGGCGGCAAAGTAATAACAAACATGGACGACATGACCCCCGAAGATTTAGGATACGCAAGCCTAGTTGAAGAAAGAAAAATAGGCGACGACAAAATGACCTTTATAGAGGGATGCAAGCACCCCAGAGCCGTCACCATCCTAATAAGAGGCGGAACAGAACGAATAGTAGACGAAGCCGAAAGGTCTCTCCATGACGCCCTCTGCGTGGTTAGAGACATAGTTGAAGAACCAAAAGTCCTAGCCGGAGGCGGAGCCCCAGAACTTGAAATCTCTAAAATGCTTAAGAGGTATGCTGAAACCCTTCCGGGAAGAGAACAGCTTGCCGTTAGAAGCTTTGCAGAAGCCCTTGAGGCTGTCCCTGTCACATTAACAGAGAACGCCGGTTTAGACCCTATAGACATACTGTCAGAATTAAGAGCTAGACACGAAAAAGGCGGGACATGGGCAGGAATAGAAGTTCACTCTGGCAAGGTTCAAGACATGACAGAAGCAGGAGTTTTCGAACCCTTGGCTGTTAAAAAGCAGATAATCAAATCAGCCACAGAAGCCGCTTCCATGATTCTCAAGATCGACGACGTCATTGCTGCTGGAAGAATGAAGACTCCTCCAACACCACCAGGAGGGCCTAGAGGCGCTGGCTATCCAGGTGCTGGGGCGTACTAGGACACGTCTAAAAAAGAGAAGAAAATTTTGATAGGTCCTCCTAAACTTACTCGTTTCGAGAAGGCAAGGATAGTGGGTGCTAGGGCTCTCCAAATTTCTATGGGCGCCCCAATACTTGTTGAAATTTCAGAAGGCTTTTTAAGTCCAATAGATATTGCGTTAAAAGAGCTTGAAGCTGGGATTTTGCCCATGACTATTAGGCGTACATTGCCAGACGGTACCTACCAAGACATTCCGCTAAAGTGGCTGCTGGAAGAAGCATAGTTTAGAATGGTGGAGGCGGTGGAGGAGGAATTTTTTCACTTTTTTCTTTTGCGAGCATAGAATAGTAGTAGAATGTTGATGATATTGGAGATATCGGTTCTATCACCGAAATAATAATAGTGCTTACTAATGAACTGTAGGCTCCAAGCGGAGCTAAAACCAAACTTACAAGAACAGCTAAAACTACGATTATCAACCCGACTATTAATGAAAGGGCGAAAGTCTTTAGCCATCTATTGCTTACAAGCTTTCTGCTTCGGGATAAGCTGTCAAAAGCACCTTTTTCCTCTATTACAATGGCTGGGATTACGAGATAGAACATTATCGATATTATTATGCCGGGAATTATGAAGGCGAACAATCCCAACGTGGTGAGGATGCCAACTATTAACGACGCAACCAGAAGGGAAGGAAGCTTAGAAACAGCGAAGTTAAAAGAGTTACTCAAGCTTGTTTTTCCTTTCTCAATGAAGTCTGAAGCAGATTTAATTATAACACCAGATGCAATGTTACTTATTATCCACGAGAGTACGGCAGTAATAAAGGCTAAAGCCATGAGAGTTAAAAATATGCTCCAGAACTTGTTCCAAACAACATCCGGAGGACCCGTAAAATCTATTTTTCCAATTTCTTCTGCATAACTGAGCATTGGAAGGCTTAACAAAGCTGAAATCACGCTGACTATCAAAAAAGGTATAAAGAAAATGCCGAAGTTGTTAAGGTATAGGTTGAACGTTAAGGAAAGGATTTCTCCTATAGACAATTCATATGAAGGCTTTAATGACTCGAACATCAACACCAATTTCTATAGTATCTCACTATTTTAATTAAATTTGCGATAATCTACTTCTCATTCTTCTTAAGTTTCTTTAAGTTTTCTTTTGCTTGTTCAAGGGTTTTTCTTATTCTTGTCCAGTGGGCTCCCTGCCAGTATATTTGCTCGCATTTTGGACACTGCCAAAACTCGTTATAATAGGTAAAGGTGCTTTTTTCAACTTTATCCGCAATTTTTTCTTTTTCTATCGGCTTTACTCTAGTGTTGCATTTTGGGCATCTCGAAATAGTCATGTCCACTTCAAGTTTGATGCCGAATCTTTTTGCAAGTTGGGCAAGCCTTTCAGCTTCATCGGTTCCTTCGAAGTAGAAAGCGTTTACGCCCTTTGCTGTGGCTTGTTGGTAAAGCTCCAAATCTCTTGTGAGGAGAATTCTTCTCTCTTTTTTGGCTATTGTTAAAAGCTGGTTGTCATCCAGCCTGTTAGAATATTTCACGTTATGCCCCAAAATGCGAAGCCACCGTGTAAGTTTTCCCAGCATGCCATCAGCAATAAATTTCAAGGCTTATTCTCTCCGAATTATTTTTCCACTTCCCGCTTCAGCAACAATTTCTCCTTCATCCATGACTAATTTTCCATTAACAAAGGTTTTAACAGGTTTTCCTTCAACTTTCCACCCATTAAACGGCGAGTATTTGGCTTTTGAGAAAAATTTTGACGCATCTACCCTATATTTTTGTTTTAAATCTACAATCGTTAAATCAGCATCTCTTCCCTCTTCCAAACAGCCCTTGTCTTCAAGTTTGAAAATCTCTGCTGGTTTTTCTGCCATAAGCCTAACCAAATCAGCTATTGACAATCTTCTATTCTTCACTTGCGTAAGCAATAATGGAAGCATGGTTTCCAAGCCAGGTATGCCAACCTTAACGTTCCAAATGCTTTCTGCAGTTTTTTCCTCGATAGTATGTGGAGCATGGTCTGAAGCTAAAATGTCAATCCAGCCATTTTTAATTCCATTCCACAATGCGTCCATATTTTTTCTGTCTCTAACCGGAGGCATAGTTAACGCTAGAGTCCCGATTTTTCTTAAATCGTCGGCAGACAATAACAGATGGTGAGGAGTAGCTTCACAAGTTATCATGCGTCCATATTTTTTCTCTTCTATTATTGCTTTTAATGCTTGTTCTGTGCTTATATGACAAAAATGTATATGCGCATTAGCCTTTTTTGCCATATCCAACATTCTTTTCACCGCTTTCACTTCAACTTCTTTTGAATGCGCCTCTAAAAAAGCGTCAACATCATTGCGGTTAGAAAGTTTAAGCTTTTTTTCAGTTTCTTTGAGTATTATGTTGTCTTCTGCATGAACCGCCAAAGGCACCTCTAACGCGGCTAAAATCTTGAGAGCTTCAAATAAAGCCGTGTCATCATTAATGTTTAATCCTCCAACCTGCTCAGCCATAAAAAGTTTAAAACCAACAGCGCCTTGCGCTATTATCCCCTTTATTTCCGTCATGTTTTCTGGAAATTCCGAGTAAAAACCCACATTAACCAAAACATTCTTTTCAGCCTTTCTTATACGATTTCTCAAAGTTTCAACGCTCATGGTTACAGGCTTATTATTAGGCATATCCAAAACAGTCGTTATCCCACCAGCAGCAGCTGCCGCAGTTCCAGTGTAAAAATCTTCTTTGTATGATTTTCCCTCATCTCGCAAGTGCACGTGAACATCGATTAAACCAGGCAGAACCAGAAGACTTTTCAAGTCAATTTTTTCTTCCGCCTTTGGCATTGCTGGCTCTTTGCCTATCTTGAAAATCTTTCCTTCATTTATGGCGAGGCTGCAATCCACTATATGCTTTTTTACGTACACTTTTGCATTGTTTAGGACTAAGTCAACATTCAAGTTTTCCCGCTCTTGCATTTAATAAGACAAGTTTGAAGTTAAAATTTATTTTGCATCGCTGCTGTTGCAGTTTATTCTATGATTTTGAAGAAGTCTCTCTCTGTTATTATGCCTACTAGCCTATCGTTTTCCACCACAGGTATGGCTCCTATGTTTTTACTTCGCATTATTTTAGCTGCTTGTCCCACATCAGCACTTGGCTTAATCCATAGCCGTTATAATGCCCACAAGCTTATCTTTTTTTACAACGGGCAACCCTGAAAAGGATTTTTTCTGCATCAAACGCCAAACATTATCCACCTCGT
>PIXZ01000042.1 GCA_003601605.1 Candidatus Bathyarchaeota archaeon | reverse complement strand
CTAGGAAAATACCAAGAAAAACCACACCATTTTCCAACACAAAACACACAAATTAAACTTCTAAGACACCCCTTAAAAACCACCAAACCAAAAACTAACAAGACAAACCAAAAGGAGAGTGAAAACCACAAACACCAAAACCCTTAACCCGCCCATTCACTAGGGCACATTCTAAAACATAAGCCTCAAAGCTTCCTCACCCTTCATACCAACCCTAACCCCAAGCTCCACAGCCCTACCCGTAACAGCCCTAACCTCAGCACCCAAAACATCCCCAAAACTCCTAACCCCACTAACAACAGCCGCAGCCACACCCAAACGCTCAGCAACCTCCAAATTCAAAAACCCACACATAACAAACCCCTTCTCAGCAACAACCAACAACAAAGGCGCAGAACACCCCGGCAAATCCACCTTAACACCCAAACAAGCCCTACCACCAACCCTCAAAACCTCAACCACAACCAAACCCAAACACCACCAAAAAACACATAACAACACAAACCCAAATAAAACTAACCCAAAACGGCGAAAAAAATGCTCACCAAACTCAAACAAAAAATCCAAAAAACCCTAACAAAACCCACAAAAACCCTCCACAAACACGGAATAAAACCCAACCACCTAACAATAACCGCCATAACACTAGCCATACTATCCGCAATAACATACACCCAATACAAAACAAACCCACCCCTAACCCTAACAACAGCCACAACCCTCCTCCTCCTATCAGGACTCTGCGACGCCCTCGACGGCGCCCTAGCCCGAACAACCCAACAAACCACACCCACAGGCGCAATCCTAGACTCCCTCCTAGACAGATACGCCGACGCCGCCATAATAACAGCCATAACAATCGCCGGCCTCTGCCAACCCCTCTGGGGACTAACAGCCCTAACAGGAACACTCCTCGTAAGCTACACAAGAGCCAAAGCAGAAACCCAAAACATAAAAACAGAAACAATAGGCATAGCAGAACGCCCAGAACGCATCCTCATAACAGCCACAGCAACACTAACAACAATAATCTGGCCACAAGCCCTAAACTACGCCACAATCCTCCTCACAATACTAACACACCTAACAGTAATCCAAAGAACCCACCACACCCACAAAAAACTAAAAACCAAAACCCAAAACCCTAACGACGCCGCCTCGAACGCGAACGCCGCTCATCCCGCGACCTAACCTTCACAATCCCCCGATGAACCGCACAAGAAATACAATAATACTTCGTCTCCAAAGGCGCAGCAATATAAGTCCCCTTCTGACGCAACTCCCGAGCCAACTGAGGATCAACAAAAGAAACCCGCCTAGTAACCTTCTTAGCCTTATCCCGAGGAACCATCTCCCCACACATAGCACACTGAACAGTACCACTCAAACCCTTACCACCCTTAGAACGCCCACGACTCTTACGCTTATAAGGCATAAACCCTCACATCCAACAAACACAAAATACACCCACTAACTTATATATCTGCCTTTCCCATCAAAGCGAACCCCTATAATAAACCGTACTCGGACACCCAACACACCTCCCATTAACATACCTCACACAAGGCCCACAATCAACATCACACGGCGCCACCCTCCTCCCCTTATGAGCAAGAAACTCCCTCACCGGCAAAAAAGGCGAAAAATAAACATCACCTATCGGATAAAACTCCGACCTACGAATACCAGCACTACTCCTCAAAGAACACTTCTCCACAGAAATACTCTCCAAAGTATCCCTATCCTCCGCCACAACCAAAGCAACCAAATTAAAACCCCCAATCGTCTTAAAAATATACACAACCCTAGGACAATCCCTAAAACGCTCAACCAACCTCTGCACAGCCTCACCACTCTCCATCTCCAACAAAACAATCGCCGGAAAAAGCTTAAAGAAAAAAGGATTCAACGAAGCCGAAACACGAATCGCATTTTGACCCATAAGTTTCCGCAACCTTTTTTTAACTCCCATGCCGGTAAATCCAACACTTTTGGCCAATCTTTCCAAGGTTGCCCTTCCATCCAACTGCAGTTGTGAGATTATCTTTCTGTCAACATCATCCATCATCATCACCTTTGTTTACTTTCTAAACATAAACTATTTAACATGGTTTACATATTAAACCATTTCCAAACCAAAAAGTGAACCAAATGAACAAAAGAACCGAAGAAATCAACAGAAGAAGAAAACAAATCCAAGAACAAGAACAAAGACTCAGAACCAGAATGAACAAAATAAAACACAAAATCGCCGTAATAAGCGGCAAAGGCGGCGTAGGCAAAAGCACAGTCACCGTAAACCTTGCAGTAGCCTTTGCAATGCACGGACACGCAGATAAGGTAGGCGTTTTAGACGCAGACATTCACGGCCCCAGCGTGCCCAAAATGTTGGGGCTAACCGGTCAGAAACTTCAAGCAGGACCCGCCGGTGTTTTTCCAGCATTAGGCTCTTTAGGACTTAAAGTAGTTTCAATGGATTTTCTGTTGCCGGATGAAAATGCGCCGGTAATCTGGCGCGGACCTTTAAAGATGACTGCAATACGGCAGTTCTTGTCGGACATTGTCTGGGGAGAATTGGATTTATTGTTGATAGATTTACCGCCGGGCACAGGAGACGAACCTTTAAGTGTTGCCCAGCTTTTGCCAGAAATGGATGGTGTAATAATTGTGACTATTCCATCTGAGGTTTCGCAGATAGTTGTCAAGAAGGCTGTTACTTTTGCGAGAAGGTTGGGAATGCCGATTATTGGCGTGGTTGAAAATATGAGCGGGTTTGTTTGTCCAAACTGTGGAGCAAAAATTGACATATTTCAATCTGGAGGAGGAATGAGAATAGCTGAGGAGTTGAAGATACCGTTCCTTGGAAGTATTCCGATAGACCAAAAAATCTGTGAGGATGCTGACAAAGGTATGCCTTTCATTGTTGGGCATTCAGATTCTCCAGCGTCCAAAGCTTTTATGGAAATTGTCCAGAAGATTGAGCAATTTTTAGAGCGTAAAAAACAAGCTATCTCCGACTCTTCTACAAAGAAGAATGAAAAGAAGTAAATAGCCGTGTGGAATTACCAAAAGGAGGTGGTTGAATGAAAATTTGCGTGTCTGCATCAACAAATAGTCTAGAAGCACCTGTGGACCCAAGGTTTGGCAGATGCCCCTATTTTATGATTGTTGATTCGGAAACTCTGCAGTTCGAGGCTGTTCCAAACATGGCTTCTGGTGCTATGAGTGGAGCTGGAATACAGGCAGCTCAAACAATAGCAAGTAGAGGTGTAAAAGTGCTTATAACTGGAAATGTTGGGCCAAATGCCTTTCAAGCATTGTCAGCTGCTGGAATAAAAATTGTTACAGGTGTCTCTGGAACTGTGAGAGATGTTATTGAAAGATATAAAAGGGGAGAATTAAAAGAGACAGGTGCTCCCACCGTTGGGGGACATTTTGGAATGGGTGCTGGTAGAGGCCGCGGCCAAGGGCAAAGACGATGGAGGCCCTAGAAACTAAAGGGAACGAAAACTTGAAAAGGTAAATGTGTAGAGTTTGCTTTGAAATAAAAGAAGGGGGTGAGGAGTTGGGGAAAAGGATAGTTGTTCCAACCGAAGATGAAAATGGGTTGAAAGCTAGGCTCTCTGAGCATTTTGGAAGAGCACCCTACTTTATTGTTGTTGACTTAGAGGAAGACGGTCGTATTTCAAATATCCAAGCAGTTCCCAATGAAAGTGAACATTTCGGTGGTACGGGACGACCTCCAGACCGTATTTTACAGCTTCGACCTCATGCACTAATCACTTATGGAATGGGCCCACGAGCATTAAACATGTTCCAGCAAGCTAGAGTTGCTGTGTTAAGAGCGAACGCGAATACTGTGGAAGAGTTAATTGAAGCATATAAAGAGAACAGACTTGAAGAGCTTACAGAAGGTTGCCATCACGCCCTTCATCCATGATAACCCTGTTTATTTTATTTGTTAAGGGGTAGATATGCCTAAGAAGTTAGCGAAAAAAGAGTTTACACTGTTAAAGGAGCAGGGATATTCAGTTAAGGCTTTACAACTTTACATAAACCGGGTTAACGTAGGCTCAATGGGTAGGCCTGACGTCGTTTTTGTTTACACTGGTCCTTGTGGGGACACTATGAAAATCTACTTGAAACTCGGTGAAAACGGCGTAATACAGGATGCGAAATTTCAGTATGACGGTTGTTTAGGGTTAGCTTGTTCTGGGTCGGCTTTAACGACATTAATAATAGGTAAGAGGGTTGAAGAAGCTAGGAAGATAACTGTGGAAGATTTGTTAAAAGAATTAGGCGGTTTACCTGAAATAAAGCGGCATTGTGCAAAACTTGCTGTTACGACTCTTCGTAAAGCCCTTGAAAAATTGCGAGATTGTAAGATTGTTGTAGACTTGAAGGAGTATTTATGATAGTATCAGTTGCTAGTGGGAAGGGGGGAACGGGGAAAACATCTGTTGCAGTAAATATGGCAGTTTCTATAGAGAATGTTCAGTTATTAGACTGCGATGTAGAAGAACCAAACACCCATCTACTTTTACATCCTAAAATAGACTGCGAGGAACCCGTTTACACGTTAATTCCATCTGTAGACGAAAAATTATGTGACTATTGTGGGAAATGTGCAGATTTTTGCCAATACAACGCCATTTTTGTTGGTTCAGAGAAAATTCTGCTTTTTCCAGAACTTTGTCACAGTTGTGGTGGATGCGCCCTTGTTTGTCCAAATAAGGCGATAACCGAAGAGAAACATAGAATTGGTACGTTAAAGTCTGGAGTGGTAGGCGATTTAGAGGTTGTTTATGGCGAGCTTGAAATAGGCGAGCCTATGGCTGTTCCGATTATAAAAGAGGTTAAGAGACGTATTAAAAAAGGCAAAAATGTTATTCTTGATTCTCCTCCTGGAACTTCTTGTCCGGTAATTGAAACCGTTAATGGAAGTGATTTCTGCATTCTCGTCACTGAGCCGACACCTTTTGGTATGCATGATTTAAAGATAGCAGTTCAGGTTTTGGAAAATATGGAAATTCCTTTTGGTGTTGTTGTCAATCGTGCGGATATTGGCGATAAAAAGGTGTATGAGTATTGCCGTAAGAAGGATATTCCCATTTTACTTGAGATTCCCTTTAAAAGAAAAATTGCGGAACTTTATTCCAGAGGCGTGCCCTTCAGCTTAGAAATGCCGGAATGGAAAGAAAGGTTCCAAAAACTTTTCAACGAAGTGAGGAGGCTTGCAGGCAAATGAAGCAGCTAACGATTTTAAGTGGTAAAGGCGGCACTGGCAAAACGACAATAACTGCTTCCTTTGCAGTTTTGGCAAAAGACGCTGTGGTAGCTGACTGTGATGTGGATGCGCCAGACCTTCACATGCTTCTCCACCCTGACGTGGTTAAAACACAAGAATTTAAAGGTTCAAAACTGGCGATAATTGACAAAACAAAATGTGTAGAATGCGGTTTATGCCGAGAAAAATGTAGATTTGACGCTATCACCGAAGATTTTAAGGTTGATCCCTTTTCTTGTGAAGGCTGCGGCGTCTGCGCGGTTGTTTGTCCTGTAAATGCCGTAACGCTTAGAGACCGAATTTCTGGACATGCCTACACCTCAAAGACAGAATACGGGTTTATGTCCCATGCAATGCTTACTCCTAGCGAGGCAAACTCGGGGAAACTTGTTACATTGGTAAGACAGAACGCTAAAATACTGGCTGAAAAGGAAAACAGCGATCTAATTATAATTGATGGTCCGCCTGGAATAGGCTGCCCAGTTATAGCTTCGGTTACGGGAGTGGATGCTGGTTTAGTAGTTACAGAACCAACCATGTCTGGGATTCATGATCTTGAGAGGGCGTTACAGCTACTAACACATTTTAACGTGTCATCATTTGTTTGCATAAACATGTGTGATATAAACATGGATAACACTGAGAAAATTGAGAGTTTTTGTAAAGAAAGGAGCATAGAGGTTGTTGGTAAGATTCCTTTTAACCCTGTAGTTACAGAAGCCATGGTCAACGGAAAACCAGTGGTTGAATACGCTCTAGAAAGTGATGTAGCCGAGGAGATAAAAAACATGTGGAAGAGGCTTCTTTCGGCCTTAAAACTCTGAATCAGCGGATTTGAAAGGCTTGGAATCATTAATTTTTGGACCTGTTCCCTCAAGACGTTTAGGCCGAAGTTTAGGGATAAATAATATACCAGCAAAAACTTGCTCATATTCCTGTGTTTATTGCCAACTGGGAAAGACAACAAACATGACAACGCGGCGACAAGCTTTTCACGAGCCTGAAGAAATATACAAAGAAGTTAAAAACAAGCTCGATAAGGTGGTTTCAAGAAAAGAGCAAGTTGATTATCTTACTTTTGTTCCTGATGGTGAGCCAACTTTAGACATCAGCCTAGGCAAGACGATTTCCCTTTTAAAACGTATTGGAATTCCAATAGCTGTTTTGACTAATGCTTCTCTGCTCTGGCATGATGACGTTAGAGAAAATTTACTGGAAGCCGATTTTGTTTCAGTAAAGATAGATGTGGTTAGCCAAGATTTATGGAAAAGCATAAACAGACCTCACAAAAGTTTAAGATTAAACGCGATTTTGGAAGGAATAAAAGAATTTGCAAAGATGTTTAAAGGCAAAATTGTGAGCGAAACAATGCTTATTGATGATGTGAAATATAACAGTGAATTCGAAAAAATAGCAGAGTTTCTGGGAGAACTGCATAAGCTGGATAAGGCTTACATTGCTATACCAACGAGGCCGCCCGCAGAAAAGTGGGTTAAACCCGCTAAGGAAGAAGTCATAAACCATGCTTTTCAAGTATTCTCCGAGGAACTTGGCGTGAACAGAGTGGAATATTTGATAGGTTACGAGGGAAACGCCTTCGCTTTCACTGGAAAGGTTGAAGAAGACTTGCTAAGCATAACAGCTGTCCATCCCATGCGAAAAGAGGCAGTAACGGAATTTTTGAAAAAAGCAAACGCCGACTGGGAAGTTGTTGAGAAGCTTCTGAAGGAAAGCAGACTCATAGAGCTTGGGTATGAAGGAAAGAAATATTACATGCGAAAACTGCCGAGTAGAAGAAAAATCGATAACACTTTTTAAAAGCGTTACTTTTAGATAAATTGAAGGCACGGAGATGACTAAAAAGAAAAGGAAGAAAAAGGAAAGCTGGAAAGAAAGGAGACGCCGAGCAGCGCTAAAAGTTCAGAAGGCATTAGAAGCTGAACGCTTAAAAAGAGAAAGAGAACCAAAGAAAAGAAAAGGATGGACAAAAGGCAAAACATTCGCGGTAGTCTTCGCATTTCTGTTAATTATAGGAATCTACGGCGCATGGCAATACACACAATCGTTACCAGAAGGTAATTCTAACGTAAACGGACAAAAAGCCCCCCTTTTCACGTTGACCGATATAGATGGAAATAATGTGTCTCTAGAGAGTTTTCGAGGAAAGGTTGTAGTTTTAGATTTCTTTTACATTCGATGCGGATATTGCGATGATCAATTTTTAGAATTGGAGGAAATTTACCAAAGCTACAGCCGTGATGACGTTATGATAATATCAATAAGTATTGACCCAACATATGATACCGTTGACCGTCTTAAAGAGTTTAGGACAGGACCGAACCAGTATAGCAATCTCGTGTATAAAATAGATTGGATACTTACAAGAGATACAAACGATGTCTCAACCAAGTACGGAATTCACGCTGCTCCAACAACTGTGATAATTGACAAAGAAGGATTTATCTCTCCACATAGCCCATTCGTTGGATTAACTGATTCATCACAATTATCAAATGAAATAGACTTGTTATTAAATCGTTGATAAAAAATGAAAGGAGTAGATTAAAACGTATAAAATACATTTCAAGTTGAAGTTGCTGTTGCTAGTTGGCTTTATTCTCATGATTGCATTAAATGCAAACGACTATTGGTCCATAGAGACATTAATAAAATATGTTTGTACTTCTTGTGTAGGAATCAGTTAGGGCGACTGAAACTTTGAAGCTTAAGAATAAAAGAAGGCTTACACAGATTGCTGCTTTGATTGCCTCGAATCTAGGTTTCTTCCCCATTTTGAAAACGGGTTTTGTCTGCCCCTTCCTTTACTGTCACGGATGTCCCTTCGCAACGTTTGGCTGTCCAATAGGAGTAATTCAAAACTTCATAATTTATAGGCAGATTCCATGGTTTGCAATCGGTTCTTTAGGAGTTTATGGAATGCTCTTCGGAAGAGCCTTCTGCGGCTGGGCTTGCCCCTTCGGAGCCTTACACGACTTACTCAGCCATTTAAGAGGAGGCAAAAGTCTCAAGGTTAAGCCCTTATGGTACATGAAGTTTATTGTCTTGTTCGCCGTTTTGGGAGCTGCATGGTACGCTTTAGACACGGTCTTCTGCAAACTCTGCCCTTCAGGTTCCCTTTTTGGAGCAATACCTTTCCATATGCTAAACCTGGGACTGCAAATAGGCCAACCCTTTTACATTCACATGTTCACACTCATCTTAACAGTAGTTCTGGCTTTGCTCATCAGTCGTTTCTGGTGTCGCTACCTATGTCCATTAGGAGCGATTGCTGGAGCCTTCAACAAAGTAAGCATAATAACCATAAGCCTAGACGCTGACAAATGCAAAAAATGCAACGCTTGCCTAGACGCTTGCGGGATGGGAATAATCAAGCTTGAGGACATCGGAAACTCAACAGACTGCA
>PIXZ01000041.1 GCA_003601605.1 Candidatus Bathyarchaeota archaeon | reverse complement strand
GCGGGCGTTGCAATTCTACGTGTGGGCGGAGTTTCCTCAAGCCTCTGTTGGAGGCTCGAAAGCCACACGCCAACTCGCCAGCCCTTAAGAGTATGATGTGTAACGGTTTGAGATAAGAATTTTGGAAGCCTTATCTTATTCTTTATCGTTCTATATTTTGAAGGATGAGCGGATATGGGTAAGCGTGTGATTTTGGTTACTGGTACTCCATGTGTGGGGAAAACTTCCGTAGCTCGTTCTCTTACATCTAAGATTGACGCTTTATATGTGAATCTAACCGAATTGGCTGTTCGCGAAAATCTTACCTTAGGTAGGGATGAAAAGCGTGGTTCCATAATTATTGATGAAGCGCATATGAAGCGTAAGTTAGAGGAAATTATAAAAAACTGTGATAAGAACTCTGTAGTTGTTGATTGCCATTATGCTGCTAGCATAGTTTCTACAAAACTTGTTACACACGTTTTTGTTTTGAGACGAGACCCTGTGGAACTGCGGAAACTTATGGAGCAACGTGGCTTTTCCAATAGAAAATTGTGGGAAAACTTGGCTTCTGAAATTCTGGACGTCTGCCTAGTTGAAGCCTTAAACTTTCATGATGAAGAGAAAGTTTGCGAGTTAAATGTTACTGGTAAAAGCGTTGAAGAGGTTGTGGAAGAGATTTTAAGCGTTATAGAAGGGCGTAAAAAGTGTCTCATAGGTATTGTAGACTGGCTGGGAAAGCTGGAGAAAGAGAACCTTTTGGATGAGTATCTGAAATTTTAGTCTAAAAGTTATCTTAAGCTTCGAAGGATTCGACGTTTTGTTAAAAGCATAATTTTTCTTCTGTTAGCGTAAGCCTTTGCGTGATCGCTGAATTTTTCGCCAATGATTATCGGGTTGGATAAGCCTACATCATCTGAAGCCTTGTCAAGATTTATTATAACATTAACACCTATGGTTCTCTTCCAATCTCTCACCCAAACCCCTTGCTCCTTGCGACCTTTCTGAACAATTAAATCAAATTTTCTTATAATCCCGCTGAAACCTTCGATAACCGCTTTTTTCTGCCTTATTTTGTAACCCATTTTTTTAAAATACTTCATAGCCAACTCTATCAAATCGGATCTTGATTTTGGCTCCACTTCTCCGCTACGGCTCATCGGCTTTCCTCTGGTGTTAAACGTTATTTACCTGAAGTGTGGAAAAGATTTTCGGAACAAGGTAAAGCCTATGACATCTTTCCTAATAGTTGTTTGCAGCCGATGCGGCAAATTTCTTTTGGCTAAAGCTGGACAGAAAACAAGAACTTGTCCTTACTGCGGATCTAGAATCATTTTAGATAGGTGCAAGCGGGTTGCAACCTTTGAAGATGTTGGCGCGGCATCTGCTACTTTGAAGAAGTTGAAAAGGGAAGCAGCGGAAAGGCGAAGAAGCTAGTATTTTGCGTATGTGAAAAATTTAGGATTAACCAAACATTTTTAAGGAAGACCTAAATTTTGTTTCTTATGGTGAAGACTTTTGAGTGACAGAACAAGCTTAACTTTGAAAGAAAGTAGATACTTGGCGTTGATGTACCGAACTCAAGTCGAAGAGGGTGAGAGAGTTACAACTACAACCTTAGCAAAATCATTTAAAGTTAATCCAGCAACCGTAACAGAGGTTCTTCAAAAACTAGCTGAGAAAGGTTTAATCGAATACGTCCGCTATTACGGGGCAAGACTCAGCGAAAGGGGGATCTTGGAAGCTCAAAAGTTGCTGAGAAAACATCGGATATTAGAGGTTTTATTTGTAAAATTCTTGAGATATGACGCTAAGAAGGCATGTGAAGAAGCCTCCAAAATAGATTTTTACTGTTCTGAAGAGCTAATCAATACTATCTGCAAAACTTATGGACACCCAGAAAAATGTCCTTGTAACAAGAAAATCTTTAGAGATCCAACATGCCTCAGTGTGGTGAGCTAATGCTTTTAGAGACAGTTTTCCACTCTTTCTTTGAAGCAGTAAAAATCATCGCCATGGTTCTTCTGTTGATGGTGGTAATCGAGTTTTTAGAGTTGAAATATAAAGATAAAATTAGAAAAAAGATTACTGCAAAACCACTAAATCAATATGTGCTCTCCTCTCTCCTAGGAGCAATACCTGGCTGTACAGACGCTTTCTTTATAGTGTCCCTTTATGTCCACGGCATGGTCGGGTTTGGCGCATTAGTCGCTGTTATGTTGTCCACGGCAGGGGACGAAGCATTCGTCATGCTAGCTATGATTCCCGGCCCCGCATTAATCATCTTTGCCCTTTGTGCCTTGCTTGGAATATTAGGCGGTTTCATTGCTGATAAGGTTGTTAAACGTATTAATCTGAAGACGTGTCAGCCATGTGAAATCGAAATCCATGAAGAGGAGAAAACTTTTGATGCGAAACACTTCTTTAAGGAGCATTTCCTTAAGCATATTGTTAAAAAGCATTTGCCAAAATTGTTTCTGTGGATTTTCTTTACGTTATTGGCGGTTGGCCTTTTGAAACAGAACTTCGATTTGGAAGGAGCGATTTCGTCGGTACCTAGATGGCTTTTGTTGGTTTTTGCTGCTTTAATTGGAATTATACCCGAGTCAGGGCCTCATCTTGTTTTTGTCACTCTGTTTTCCCAAGGTGCGATTCCTTTCTCGGTTTTGCTTGTTAACACGATTTCTCAAGATGGTCATGGTTTGTTGCCTTTACTCTCGTATTCTATTAAGGATACTGTTTACGTTCAAATTTTCACAACGGTCTTTGCCCTTGTTGTAGGGGTTGTCTTGTTCCTTCTAGGCTTTTAGAAAGCGGGTGGCTGTTAAAAATTCCTAGTTGCTGAAGCATTTGGCAAGCTTTACAAATCTTTTCGGTTGTGGGTTCTCCACATTGGCTGCATTCCTTCAGTTTTTCTTTTTTGGTAATTTTTTCTAGTGTTGGTCGGATTTTCTCTATGGCTTGGAATACTGTGAATTTTGTTCCAGCGTGTTTGTGTTCCATTCTGTTTAGCATTACGCGGATGTCGTTTCTTAGGGCTTCAGAGGCATAAGGGCATGGCATGGTTTGAAACTTTATTTTTTTGACGTACGCGTATAATGCTGTGTTTCCTTCTCTGGGATTTCGCAGAAAGGTTTCACTCTTGGCACAAGTTTTGGATGGTTTTTGTCTGTGACTGGTTTTTCTCTTGCTATGCGTAGGATGTCTCCGTGGAAAATGTTTAGCAGAATTGTTTGGGTTTCATCATCCAGCGTGTGGGCTGTAGCAAGCCTGTCTGCACCAACTTTTCTTGCAAGAAAGTTTAATGCTTTTCTTCGCATCACTCCACAATAGGCGCACGGTGTTAACTCGGTTTTCTCCTCCTTCTGTTTTAAACGCTTGACGATTTCATCAAGTGTAAAACCGTAAAGCTCCTTAAAAGAAATTACATGATGTTCTACGCCTAGTTCCTGACAGTTTTTCCTTGCGATTTTTAACGCTTCGTCGCGATAGCCCCTAATTCCTTCGTCCACCGTGATTGCTGTTAGCGAAGCTTTTGGGTAGTCCTTTTCTATCTTGGCTAAAATGTGGAGTAGGCTGACACTGTCTTTTCCACCTGAAACTGCAACAGCTATCTTACTGTCAAACTCTAACATTTTATACTTGGCTATGGTTGCCCTAACCTTTGTTTCAATGGATTCTGCAAAGCATTTCCTGCAAAGTTTCTCTCCAGAATATGGTCTAAAGTAAAAGGCTTCTCTACGTTTACACAAGGTGCAAACAGCAACATTTTTATCCATTGTTTAACTCCGCAACGCTAACTCTCTTCTACGAGTTATTAAAATAAACCCTACTACAATAGTCTTTTCAAGAAGGTCGGATAAATGGCTTCAAAGCCTGAAAGACGCTTCGAGCTTCGAGAAATAATTTATGATATGAAACGATGGAGTCTGCTCAAAAGTTTTAGGCAAAAAGCCATGCGGATAATGGAGGCTTTAGAAGCCTTTCATTTGGAATCTGTTGTTCACGGAAGCGTTGCAAGAGGCGACGTGAACAAAAAAAGCGACATAGACGTTTTCATACCTGCCCAGCCATCGTCCTTTCTTGTGGAAACAGCCCTTGAAAGGTTTAGGATTCCCGCTAATAGGCGTCTAGTAGTGCAAGCCACACCCGCTTATGCCATGAAAGCCTACATTGAAATAGACGAAAATACAAGTGTGTCCTTTCCTTTGATGAAGATGCGTAGAGTTGAGAGAGAATTTTACAGGTTTGGTGGTGAAGCTACCTTGGAAGATTTAAGGAACAATAGACGGGTGTGTGGCGTTGACAAGCGTCTAATGTTGATTGAACCTACTGAAAAAGGACATAGGGAAAGCACAATTGTTGGCAGAGAAGAAGAGGTTGCAAAGCTTCTTGGAATATCTACAGAAACAGTTCTAGACCGTGTTCACGCCCTTCTAAGAAGAGACAAGATTGGCAGAACAGGGGTTTTCATAGAAAGAGAGCTTTCAGACAGCGAAACCTTTGAAATGGTTTTGAAAAACCTTGCGGATCAAAACCCAGCAGTTCGTAGACGGTTAACAAGTCTGTCTTAAAGTTTTCCTTATGGATAAAAAATAACTTCTTTTTCTTCAAGTATTTTTTGAAGTTTATGTATGGCCTCATAGACTTGCTGTTCTTTTTTTGCACCTACGCACACAAGTTTTCCAGCTGAAAATATGAGAAAAACCACCTTGGGGTCTTCCATTCTGTAAACTGCTCCCGGAAACTGCTCGGGTTCATACATGATTCTTTTAAGTTTGTAAATAAGGTTCTCAAGGTCTATTTCTCCGCCTAATTCTGCAGACGCAACAATGTTCTGAATCTGAATCACTGGCTTGTTTTTAACGGGTATTCCATGTTTTCTCAGTTCCACCGCCACTTTGTTTAGTGCTTGTATTGCTGCTTTCTCGGATTTCGCTCCTGTGCAAACCATTTTTCCAGTTTCAAATATTAATGTAGCCGTTTTCGGCTTTTTCAATCGAAAAACTAGTCCTGGAAAAAGTTTGGGACGATATTCTACGTGTGGAAATTTTTCAACTATCAGTTTCAAGTCTATGGTTTGGTTGAGGGATGCTGATGCAACTATGTTTTGGATGCGTATTAACGGTTCTCTTTTCGCCATGTTTCATCCGAATCCTGATGGAAGAATATGGTTTTATCTTATTATGGTTCAACACGATAACTGTTTCGATGTTTTGCACAATAATTAAATCATTTACTTGTAGAATCTCAGCGAACGGGGAAGCGGAGAAGAGCGGCTATGCCTCCTAAAGCGATGAGCTTAGCTCCTGCTTCGTGTTCTGTGCTTATAACCGTTATTTCTCCGCCTTTCTCTTCAACATCCCGCATTAACTCTTCGAGAAATCTCCTTTTTTTGTCTGAAGTTTCTCTAAGCGTAGTGTCTGCTAAAACAAGCCTTTCAACAGCGCCTAATTGCACTGCTTTTTCCACTTCTTCTAAGCCGTAAGTAACTGTTTTCTCACTTTTCCCCAGCCTCTTCAATATTTCTTCCACCAGTTCCGTTTCTTCCACGATTCGCTGCTTTTTCATGGCTTTTAACAAGATTCCGGAACGTAATGCTTCATATATTCCAGCCAATCCACCATTGTTAACGCTTTTCACGTCCACAATCGAATCCGCTATTTCTGGTGCTTCATTCTGCAAAAATTTTACAAAGTGGTTTTTAACAAAGCCTACGCCAATTATTGCTATGGGACAGCGTTTCTCCATCCAAACTTGACGCAAACCGTTTAGCGCCCTTTTGAAAAATTCTTTTGCGGCTGCCTCTCTTTTTTCCGCTTCATGTTTTCCCGGCAGTTTTATGTTTTCTTCCGCTTTTACTTCTACGCCGTATTGGGCGGTGGTTGCTATGGCGTAGCCTTCATCGTCTATGGAGACTATTATTATGGGTTTTTCGGATGTTCTGCTTGCTCTTTCCAGCCTTTCTAGTTGATGTTTAGCCCATTCCTTCTTCACTATTGTTACTGGCGTGTTTAGGGCGATGTTGATTGTGTGATGTGCGCCTGTAGGAACGATGTCGGGTGCTTGGCAGATGGTTCCATGAACTCTTAATCTGCCTAAAAGCTTGTCCCATGTGATATTTTCAACTTTTACTCCGAGAAAAACTGAGACGCGTTCTCCCCGTTTCGGTCTTGCATATCCCCTTTCATCTTGTTTTATTTCACGAGAAGTACGAGCGTAAATTTCATCATTTTTGTATATCACATTGTATAAGTGCCACAGGTCATCAAAAGTTTCTGGAATAACCTTTACAAAACCTTTCTTGAGATTCTTTTCCAGCAGTTTCAAAATTTTAACCTCTCTTATATCAGCGATTAACCTATTAAAAAATGTTAAAAGTTGCTCTTATCCACTATTCTTATTGAAGGGCAACAAGTCATGAAAATTACGTTTTGGCTTTTAGACGTAAATTACGAAGTTAAAAATCACATGCCAGAAATTTGGCTTTGGGGCGTTGACGATTCTGGAAATAGAGTGCTTGTTGTTGACAGAAATTTTCTTGCCTATTTTTATGTTGTGATTGAAGAAAATGCGGAGCCAGCCGGGGTTATTAAAGAAATTGAAAAGACGAAGCAACCTTACATTGCGAAGCTTGAAGTTGTTGAACGCAAGTTTTTTGGAAAACCAGTTAAAGCCGTGAAAGTGTACGTTAAAGACCCAGAGCTTATCTCTAAATATGTACGGGCTTTTCGAAAGCTCGAAGGCGTAAAAGAATGCCTCGAAGATGATATTCGATATTCAATGCGCTACTTAATCGACAACAACGTGGTTCCGTGTGGATGGCATGAAATAGAAGTGGCTGAAGAACCGAACACTTTAGGCATTAGAGTTGACAAGGTTTATGCAGCAAAATCCTTTCCACAACACATAGAAAAAACCGAAGTTCCACAGCTTAGAATTTTAGGTTTCTCAACAATCTGCTACAGCCGCGAAGGCTCACCAAAACCAGACAGAAACCCAGTAATAATAATTTCCGCTGCAACAAACAGTGGAGAAGAAAAACAGTTTGTGGCAGACGAAAACAAGGATGACAAGCCAATTTTAGAAGCGTTTATGCGTTATCTGCAAGATTTTGACCCAGACATAATTGTGGGTTATGGTGTAAACAGTCAAGACTGGCAATTTCTTAAAGAAAGATGCCGAAAGCTCGGATTAAAACTAATTGTTGATAGAGCGGAAACAGAACCTCACAGAAGCGTATATGGACACGTGTCAATAACAGGAAGAGCTAACATTGACCTTTTTGATTTTGCTGACGAATTTCCAGAGGTTAAAGTCAAAACTTTGGAGAATCTCGCAGACTATTTGGATGTAATGAAACTTGAAAATCGCACATTAATTGAAGATGTGGAGTTTGCAGATTACTGGGATAACAAAGACAAACGTGAAATTCTCAAAAGGTTCTCTATGGAAAACACTCGATGCATCATGGGAATAGCCCAGTCTATTCTGGATTTCGCCATGCAACTCTCAAGCCTTGTGGGAATACCCCTCGACCACGTGGGAACAGCCGCTGTCGGCTTTAGGGTTGAATGGTTCTTGATAAAGCATGCCCAAAAAATCGGCGAGCTTGTGCCTAAAAGAATCGAGCAGCCCTACCGACCCTACGCGGGCGCCATTGTTCTCAGCCCAAAAGCTGGATTACACGAGAACATTGCTGTTTTAGACTTCAAGAGCATGTACCCAAACATAATGATATCCTATAATCTTTCACCAGATACTTATGTCTCTTCAAAAGAGCATGTTCCACCAAGTGGAGTCTATGAAGCTCCAGAAGTTAAGCATAGATTCCGAAAAGAACCGGCAGGCTTCTATAAGGAAGTATTATCCTATCTAATTAAGGTGCGGGACGAAATCCGCGCAAAAATGGAGAAACTTTCTCCTGAAAGCGTTGAATATAGAGTTTTAGATGCTCGGCAAAAAGCTGTGAAGGTTATAACCAATGCTTCCTACGGATATGCTGGATGGGTAGGTGCCAGATGGTATATTAAACCCGTGGCGGAAGCCGCCACAGCTTGGGGAAGATACACCATACGTAATGCCATCAAAATGGCTGAGGACGCTGGTTTAGAGGTTATTTATGGCGATACAGACAGCATTTTCCTAAAGTATGAGCCTGAAAAAATTGAAAAGCTTTCAAGAGAAATTGGGGCGCGGCTTGGTTTAGAAATTAAGCCTGACAAGGTTTATGTGCGAATTTTCTTTACAGAAGCGAAAAAGCGGTATGCTGGACTCTTGCCTGACGGTCGGCTTGACATTGTAGGTTTAGAAGTTATTAGAGGGGACTGGGCTAACATAGCTAAAAAAGTGCAGGAGAAGGTTTTAGAAATAATTCTTAAAGAACAGTCTCCACAAAAAGCTGTTAAATACGTGCAGCAAACCATTTATGAACTGAAACAGAAACGCATTCCATACCGAGACCTTATAATATGGAAGACCTTGACAAAACATCCAGAAGAATATGCAGTTAGGACTTCTCATGTTGAGGCTGCGAAAATGCTTATGGAAAAGGGCTGGAAACTTGCAGTCGGTGATAAAGTAGGGTATGTGGTGGTTGTTGGCACGGGACGCCTTTACGAGAGAGTTAAGCCTTACATGTTTGCATCTTATGATGAAATTGACGTTGAATATTATGTGTTAAAACAGGTTGTTCCAGCCGCAGCTAGAATTCTCCAAAGTTTCAACATAACCGAAGAACAGTTAACGGCTTCAAGAGTTGAGGAAAAGGGAACTAAGCTGACAGACTTCTTCTAAGCTTTTCAGCCTTGTTTTATATCTGAAAATGTTAGTAGTTGAACGTTTAGAGCGGGTTTTAGGCTTTCGGACAGACGAGAAGCAATAATGTTTTTTATGCCTTTCTCGCTAGCTATATCTACGATTCTCTGGGTTATTATGCCATCGAAAATTATGGTGTTAACTCCTTTTGTTTGTTGAAGTTTTTCGGCTAGCTGGCTTACTGGCAGTCTTTCAATTTGTTCTAGCTTTTCGTTGAGAAGAACAGCCTCTAAAGTGCCTTCTAACTCTTTTATTATCGTAATGAATTCTTTCGGAACTTCCACCTTTTGTTTTTCTTTTTTAGGTTTAAACACTTTTTCAATTGGGACTTTTGCTTCTAACGCCTCAAAAATTTCCTTGCAGTTCAGTTCTTCAACTTCTTTTCCTCTCGGTGCTCTGGCAACATATTTTACGTTTGCCACCTGCAACAGTTCTTTTAGGATTAGGTCTCCGCCTCTGTCGCCGTCGAGGAAGGCTGTGGATTCTTTTTCTTTGGTGAGTTTTATTATGGTTTCTGGAACTTTTGCGCCTTCCAAGGCTATTACGTTTAGCATGCCGCAGCGCATGAGGTTTATGACGTCTGCTCTTCCCTCAACTATAATGATTTCTTTTGCTTTGTTTATTTCTGGTCCTGCGGAAAGTTCTTCTGGTCCGTATTTTTCGACTTTTGCTACTTTTAGAGTTTCTGCTAGTTCTTTGAACACTTCGTCGACGGATGGCATGGCTTCTATGGTCCATTTGTGGAGGATTTCTTTTGCTCTGTCTATGATTACTTTTCTGCGGGCTTCTCTTACGTCTTCGATTTTGTCGAGGGTTACTTTGGCCGCGCATGGTCCTACGCGGTTTATGCTTTCTATGCTGGCGGCTATTAGTGCCGTTGAAACTCTGTCTAGGCTTGTTGGTATTGTTATTGTGCCCGTTGTTTTGTCCTGTTTTGAGCGAAGTTCTATTTCTATTCTTCCAATTCTGCCTGTTTTCTGCAGTTCTCTTAAATCCAGTTCTGGTCCGAAAAGTCCTTCTGTTTGTCCGAAAACAGCGCCTATAACGTCTGGTTTTTCAACTACTCCTTCTATTTCGAATTTTGCGCGTATAACATACTTTATGGTAAACGCTTGTGATGAACCCGTAAGCGTGCACCTCCCAATTATGGTTTGTAAGAGTTATTCTTTGATCGCGTGATGAGAGTGAACGTGCTCTCGAATCACGAGATTATTTTGACTCTTTATTAATTTTATGAATTGTTAATCTTGCTCTTTAAGGTTTCCATGTAAGTTGCTAATCCTTCAACATCCTTTACTTCTGTTCCTACGAGGCTTGAGAGTTTTTTCCAAAATGTTAGGTTAAGCTTTATACCTGTTGTTTCCAAGTATTTTTTTAGGTTTTTTGTTAGCTCTTTTCCTCTTCTGTCGAAATCCAACAGTAAAATGACTTCTCGCTTTTTTGTGTTTTCCACTTCAGAAATCACGTCTAAAAAGCTTTTTCCACCTGTTTTTGCGGATATTATTTTTCCTTTTATATCAAAAGTTCTTAAGGCTTGGATGTCCTTTTTTCCTTCCACTATTATTGGTGTTCCTTTTTCTGATTCCTCTTTTAGATTTTCTAGGATTTTCAGTATTTTCTCTCTTTTTTCTTTTAGGTGGGTTGACAAGGGTTTTACCTTGTTATTTGCGCTTTCTTTACTGTTTCTAGACATTCTTTTGCTTCTTTGTCTTTTTCAAAATATTCTTTTATGGGCTGGAGGATTTTGGAGAGTTCTTCTGCTACGGCGTTCTTTAGGTCTTGGGGGTGTAGTTCACCGTTTCTGTAGGCTTCTTCTAGTTTTTGGTAGTTTTCAAATATTATGGTGCCGCCGTATTTGGATGGTCTTTCTATTTTGAAGGTTTTGTTTTCGTGAAAAATTATGTGTTTGACTATTTCTAGCACGGGGTTCATTTCTGTTTGTTTTTCTGGGCACCAGGCTTTACGTAGTTTTTGTTTTATTTGCTCTTTTGTGTCATGGATGAATATGGCTGTCCACGGTTTGGATTTGCTCATTTTGCTGGCGATTACCTGTTCTAGTTTGTCTTTTGCTTTCAGCTGGACGGGTTCAGCTATGCCCATTAGAAGGTGGTGGTGGACTGCTACAGGTTTTTTCCATCCCATTTTTGGGAAGATTTCACGTGCCAAAACGTGAGCTTTTCTTTGATCCATGCCGCCGTGGGGTATGTCTGCTCCTATTGTTTTTATGTCCACTGCCTGCATGGGCGGGTAAAAGTATTGGGATAGGTCTAGTTTTTCGTTTTCACTTCTTCCCATTATCGTCATACACCTTAGTGTTCGGCTTAGCGTCATATGCTTCGAGAAGCGCATTATGTTTCTCCAGTATTCGTCGTTGTTGTGGTATAGTTCGGAGCCGAGAACTATTTTTGCTCCTGGGCAGAAGAATTTGAAGGCTTTTTCGTAGTATTTTGCGGCTGTTAGGATTTTGTTCCAGTCTCCGTTGAATTTGTTGTTTATGAAGCTGTGCCAGTCTGCGAGGAAGATTTGGCATTTTACTCCTGCTTTTAGGAGGTCGTTTATTTTGAATCCTGATAAGACTAGGTTTCCTAGGTGCAGTAATCCTGAAATTTCAAAGCCTATGTAATGTCCGGGGTGCTCGTTGGTTTGTAAAAGTTCTCTTAGTTCCTCCTCTACTAAGATTTCTTCTGTTGGCGGTTTTTTGATTAGTTCTATTTTTGTTTCTATGTCCAAGCTTATCCTGCCTTTTATGGTTAGCCTTTATGCTTTATGGTGAAGAGAGACTTAAAAGTTGTTTCGCGGGCGGTTGTATCCCACGATACCTATCACTTAACTTCACTGTGGAGCCGTACGCTCCCCTAGGTTAAGCTCTCTCCGGCGTGGGATATTTTTGCCCGCGCCCACCGTGTCCCATGCTTGGGTAAACCCGCCTTCATCAGCTTGTGGCTTCTGTTGAGTCCGTCGGCATGGTTTTCCGGTGGGATTTGGGAAGGCTCTGGAAAAGGGTCATTGCCAAGTCATAGTTTTATCGTGCGATAAGTTAAATGTTGCTGTTTGTCAGCAAGTGTCAATTTTATCAAAGTGAAAACTGTTAAAATCGACTACCCCCC
>PIXZ01000005.1 GCA_003601605.1 Candidatus Bathyarchaeota archaeon | reverse complement strand
GCATAATAGCTTTGCCTAGGTATCGTCGAAGTGTCTGTCAAAACCGTTGGCTTCTCAAAACTTTTCCCACAACCCTTGTAAGGACATTTCAGTTTTTCGCTGTGAGTGCGAAACAGAGGCATTTTTGAACATTCCCCGACAAGTATCGGTAATATTGATATTTAATAAATATTTCTGTCCATACGTACAACAAAAATACACTTTAACTGTAAAACAGAAAATTACACTTTTATCCAGTATACCCTAAAGCTTTCAATCTTGCTTCAAATTTTTCGAGTATAGCTTCTGCCCTCGGCCTCATTTCTTGCGGTAAGTTAGGATCGTCTTCTAAAACACTTTCTTTGATTTCTGAGAGCATAAACCCACATTCCTTGAGTACATAGATTTGTATGAAGCCTCGGGCGGGCTTTGATCCCGCGACCTACGGCTTACGAGGCCGTTGCTCTACCAGACTGAGCTACCGAGGCATGGGCTATACGCGTTATTAGTGAGGGGAAATCTCATTTTAAAATGTTCGGGGGTTTCTTCAAGTAGTATTTTAATGAATATGCAGATAAGTCTGTGGTGTCTACTAAATTAGTTGAAGGGTGCATATTATTGGAAACTCTAGGGGAAAGAAAGATAATTGAATTGATTTTAGAAGAGTTAGAGCTTATGCCTAATATGCTTGTTCCTTTTGGAGACGATGTTTCCGCCTACCCTTTAAATAAAGGCGAATTAGCAATTTTAAAAACTGACATGCTTGTTGGTAAGACTGATGTTCCGCCTGGAATGAGTCTTTGGCAGGCAGCTCGCAAAGCGGTTGTCATGAATGTCAGCGACTTTGCTGCAAAGGGTGTAAAACCGTTAGCAATTCTTGTTTCTCTCGGGCTTCCCAGAAGCTTTACATCTAAGGATATAAAAGAAATTGGAAAGGGCTTGAACGCTGGAGCCCGTGAATACGGTGCATATGTCATCGGAGGAGACACCAACGAAGCTTCAGACCTTGTTATTAGCCTTTCAGTTTTTGGAATTGCAAAAAAGAATAAGGTGAAATTGCGAAGCGGTGCAAGGGTTGGCGACCTTGTAGCAGTTACGGGCTTTTTTGGAAAAACCACTGCAGGTTTAAAAATTCTTTTAGAAAACTTAAAGGCTAATGGTGAAATTCGCAAAGTGCTTGTTGGCTCCGTTTTAATGCCCCGTGCAAGACTGAAAGAAGGCTTAGCCTTAAACGAAACAGACGCTGTTACCGCTTCCATCGATTCAAGCGATGGTTTAGCATGGAGTCTCCACGAGATTGCGAAAGCGAGCAACGTTGGATTTTTAATAAACCAGCTACCAGTAGCTGAGGAAGTAAAGAAGTTTGCGGAAGTTAATGGTTTAGACCCGTTAGAGCTGGCACTTTATGGTGGAGAAGAATATGAGCTGGTTGTTACAATAAAACCAGAACTTTGGAGTAAAGCAGAAACTGCTGTTGCGAAAGTTGGCGGTAGACTTTTGCTTATTGGAAAAGTTATCGCGGGAAAATCTGTGTTTCTGGAGGTTGATGGAAAAAGATACATTGTAAAGCCGAAAGGTTGGGAGCATTTCAGAGGCGGTAATGTTTAATTGTAAAGTAAACTATAGTTATAATTGAGAAAACATGTCAAAGCTTCTTGAGTATCCAACGGTTCAAAAAGCCAAGTTTTACGAAAAACTTTCGGACAATATTGTTAGATGCAGTTTATGTGAAAGAAAATGCCAAATTCCCCAAGGTTCAAAAGGTTTTTGCAAAACACGAGTAAACATAAACGGTGAACTTTACACTCTTGTTTACGGCGACATAAGCGCCATTGAAAGCCGCCCCATAGAAGTCAAACCCTTCTTTCATTATTGGCCTGGCTCCACAGCCCTAACCTTTTCCACATGGTCATGTAATTTAGACTGTATTTGGTGCCAGAATTTCCATTTATCAAAACAGCAACCAAACCCGATAAAAACTTTTTACTATTCACCAGAGAAAATGGTTGAGCTAGCCCTTTATAACGGGGATATTGGTTTATGTGCAAGTTTTCAGGAACCAACTCTTCTGTCTGAATGGGCAATTTCTCTTTTCAAATTGGCTAAGACGAAAGGGATAAAATACTGCTGTTATGTTTCCAACGGCTACATGACCCTTGAAGTTCTTAAGGCTCTTTATGAAGCTGGGATGGATGGGCTTAAAATTGACATAAAGGGCAACAATGAAACTTATGAAAAATATTGTGGGGGTGCAGATGTAGAGAAAATTTGGCGTAATGCTCGTGAAGCCAAGAGAATGGGGTTGCATGTTGAAATTGTAAATTTGGTTGTGAGAGACGTTAATGATGACGAGGAAACTTTAAAGTGGGTTATTGAAAAGCACTTGAAAGAAGTTGGAGCTGAAACTCCGCTGCATTTTACACGTTATTTTCCAGCATACAAATTTGACAATCCCCCGACAAAAGTTGAGGTTTTAGAAAAAGCCTACGAAATGGCAAAGAGAGAAGGTGTTTTGTATCCCTATATTGGGAATGTTGAGGGACATAAGTATGAGAATACCTATTGTCCTAGTTGTGGAGAAAAGCTGATTCAGAGATACGGCTATTACGTGTTACGTTACAGAATAACAGAATCAAATAAGTGTCCAAAATGTTCCGCTAATATTCCAATAACTGGTAAATATGTAGGAAAACGCTTTGGATGAGAATTATTGAGAATTTGCAAGTTGCATGTTATTTTTGTAACGTTTTAAAGGAAAATTTATATGAAAGCCTTTTGATTGAATTTATATCTCGTATCTACCTTTGGTTTTTTGGGTGAAAAATAGAGAAAATAAACATTTCATTTATACAGAATGTTTTCTTCGTTTTTTACGCTTTTTAACTATAGTTACAGTGCCCGCATTGTTTAGGTTTCTGATTTTCGCGTCTGGAAACGCTTTTCTAATTTCCTTTTGTAGTTTCGCCATGTTAACTTCGCCATAAGTCTTTATGTCAACTATCGGTTTTTCATTTTCATCGTAGCTCACAGAAACTGTGTATCCCGAACCAACTTCAACCTGTGCAGGTTCCAAAACGAAACCTAAGTCGTCCATTTCTAATCCTATACGTCCCATCAGCTCTTTCTTGTGTTTCTTTTCCGCCATGATAATCACAGCTATAGAAAAGATGGAAGAGAGATTAAAGGGTTGTTTTGTTTCAATTTTTATTGTTGCTCATTATTTCAGTGTATCATCAGCTTCTCTTCGTATTTTCTAAGATATTCTGCAGCCTCATTTATATCCATAAACAAATCATCAACACGCTGCACATCTTCTAGAGACACCTTTTCCTTGCCCAAGGCTTTAGCGTTTTGAGCCGCTAGGCTTAAAAGTTGAACCGCATAACGCAGAGAACTTTTCGCTCCAACCTCTGCCAGCCTTTCCAAAGCTTTAGCATCAAGTTTTATTTTTTCTTCTTCCGACCGTATGCGTAGTATTTCTTTTACACTATCAACGTCATATGGTTGTGTAGTGATTATCACTGAACGGTCTATGAGGTCTATTGGAAAGCCTAACGGGCTTTTAACATCTGTTCCGCGGATTCTGGCAACTCCTCTGTTGGTTGCAAGAATTATTATAGGAACAAGTTCGCTTTCCATGGCTCTGCCTAGAAAGCTGAAAGCTTCCAAATCTAGAAGATGCGAGTCGTCAATGAAGAGAACTCCCGGATGTATGAAAGCTTTCCCTGAATCAACCCACTCCTTTACTTGCTGGTCTACTGCCATGCGAACCTCCGTGTCTATTTCCTTGGATTCTGAACCGCCGAAAAAGAGAGAGAAGAATCCTCCTGAGCGTTGTCTTGCATTAAGCTCGTCTAAACTGTTTAATGTCAACGTGTAAACGAATTCCTTTTCTTTAAGAACTTTTCCTGTGGGGCGTGGAATCTTTCGGGTTGTATCCACGTCATAGGTTTTTCCTTTCGTGCTTTCTAGGCTTAAGCCAAGGTTTACTACTCTACCCGTTTCCGCGTCTATCTGAACAACATGTCCTTCAGATATTCCTTCAGCTATAATTTGCTGCGCTATGGAGGGGCCAGCCTCTATGGATTTTTCTTCTTCTTTTGTTCTAAGGGTTAAGTGGACGCTTTCCGGAACTTTTTGGTAGGGATTGTAAGGATGAGGCGCGGTTTTGATGTCAACGCGGGTTACTTCTCCTTCGTATACTTTACGCATTTCGTGGATTTCCACGCCAATACACTTGCGAATGGCCTCGATGAGAATTTCCGTCTTTTTGCGTTCTGTGCTGTAGATTTCGCTTCCACTCATCTGAATGAACGGCACATTCTCGCCTAGTTCACGGGATATAGCCACAGCTATGGCTGTTTTTCCAGTTCCCGGCGGCCCAGCCAAAATTATGCATTTCCCGCTAAGTTTTCCTTCTTTAATCATTCTTACAACTAAGCCTGCGGCTTCTCTTGCTTTTTCTTGACCTACCATGCCATCTTTTATTTTAACAGCCTTAAAATTTTTGTCTAAGCCTAAACCTTTTATGTGGGTGTGGGCGCCTATTCTTTCAAATTTCCTTATCCCACTGGGTGGTAGTTCACGGATTGAAGCCATAAACAATGCACCTCCTTAATGGTGAAAAGAGCAAAATAGAACTGGAAAATGAGTTAAATATAAATTTAGCTTTTGTCTGCTGACTGTTTTCTATCTAAAATGTAGTTTAGAATTGTTATGCATGTGGCGGCTAAATATGGCTGTTTTCCAAGAGAAACTTTCTGCCCAAAACGCAAGGCAAAATTTTCCACTTTCTTAGGTAAGCCCACATGGTCGCCTAAAACGAATACGGGATTTTGACCTAGCTGAATTTGGTTTATGTCTTTTCCGCCTTCCTCTAGGACGTAGATTGGCGCAGTTTGCGCCTTAATTCTTATCAAGGCTTCAAAACTGGTCTTTGATACGCTAATGCCTGGATGGTGTTTTCTGGATAAAACCTTTTTTAGAATTTGTGTCCATGTTTGTTGGTCTGTTCGGACATCGTGAAGAGTTTCACCGTCTATTTTTAGGTGTAAAGGCGGGTTTGGTGGACCATTCAAGATTGCGTGAAAAATTACATCTTTGCGAATGGCGTGAGACAAGAAGAGACTAGCCACTGCACATTCATAAACTATGTCTAGTCGTCCAGCATCATGCAAATTTTTCCAATGAGCATCGGTCTTACCTAAACGAGAGAAAAGAACGAATTCACGCATAATTCCGTTCACAACCCACCTTTTGCAACTTCCAAAACATTCATCATGGAGTTTATCCATCTTAAATAGGCATTTAAAGCTGCCCGTAAAGCCACAGTGTCTTTGGCTTCAATCGTTAGAATAAGAAATTCTCCGCTTTTTCCTATGCTTGCTTTAGAACGTAAGGTAGCAGGTTTTTCTACTTCAGGTTCTAACCCTTTCAAAACGATTGATAAATCCCTTTGAGAAGAAAACTTTAAACGGATAGTAGCTTTTGCCTTCATTTGGTTAGCTCCCAAATTAAATGAGAGACGATAATTTGTGGACCAATTTCAACTTGTTCTGGTAAAAGCATAAAAGCGATTTTCGTGCGGTTTAAAGCCTCTTGAGAAATCTGCATAATTGCGTCGTATCCATTATTAACAGCCTCGTCTACAGATAAAAATGGAATCTCAAAAAAGTTAGCCAACATCTCTTCAAACTTTTTCCTCTCAACATCTTGGTTTAATGAAGGCTTTACCGCAATATTCCTTATTCGTCTTCCTCTCGGCATGTTTTCTCTAAAATCCCTTCGAAACTTAACACCTTGCAGATAAACTAGAGGGGGGGTAGCCTTTAATCCCTTGGCATCCAAATAAAAAAATTGGATTTTTCCCGGTCCACCTTTCCATCTGTCAACAATAATGACCTTATTAGCATTGTATTTTAAGGCTTTCTCCGCTAAACCTTCCAGACTCAACTTCCCACGGTTAACACGCACAATGTTTGGAAACGTATGAGAAAGGTCTCTACAAAAGGTTCGCATATTTTTTGTAGGTCTGCGGGAGGTTGTTAAAAGGATGGAAGGAGTTTCTACCAATACATATGTCACTCAAAACTAGCTATGCTGCTTCTCCTTCTATTTCTAACTCTTCCACTGGAACACCTTTGGCTGCACGTTTTGACACTATTCCAAGCTTTGTGGTCGGTGTATAAGCTCCGCCGGTAAAAGTGTATCCGCATTTTCTGCATCTCCACACTCCAACGCTTTCTCTTTTCACCCTTGGAAAACCACATTGTGGACACTTGTGCGGCTTTTTCATTTCTGTAACCACTTTAACGTAGCGTTTTCTAACAGTTGCTCCGTAACGGGGTCCCAGTCCGCGGGCGGGTCCAACTTTTTTGGTTCTTCTTCCCATAATACTTTCACCAGTTTAGTTTTTTACGAATTTCTTGAGCTTTCTCCTTAGCTATCTTAGCCGCTTCTAATACTTGTTTCGGTGTGAAGTATCCGCTTCCACCCTTCTGGATTGCGCATATGTTGCCGTCATCCTCAGTAGCTATGGAAATCCTTGCTTCCATCACCTGTTCTTCTTCCAGCCATGGGTCAACAACTAGTTTATCGTTTATTTTCGCGAAAGTAACCGTTATAGGATGTTTCTTTATAGGTAGTGGTGTGTATCCAGACTTGATTTTGACTTCTCCATCTTCAATTTCGTAATTCGGCATTTTCGTGTTAAGCAAAGCAGCCAGTGCCGCCAAAGCGGAAGCGTCTATCAAGTTTCCATCGTGATTAAGAACATAAACGTCCACAAACACAACGAAAACCTTCTTTCCTGGTTCAATGCATAACTTGTCAAATTCTATGGCTTTCGACTCTCTTATTCCTCTATCAACAACTCTTGCAAGTTCTATGGAATTCTCGTCTGGGGGTCCTGGCTCAAATGTGGGTGAGGCCAATGGAACAAGTTCAGCGTTTACTGTTAAGACCCCTTCATTTGGTGTGTCTGAAAATGGTTGTCCAATCTCGATTTTTGTTCCAACCATAACTTCTGTCTTTCCCAATAGCACTCTTGCTGAGCCTTCGGCACGTTCAATTATCCCTTGTTCAACCTTTATCTCGCGATACTCTGTTAAGGCTCTGCCATCCAAACGTTTTCCTTTCGCAATTAGCTGTGCAATCTGTTTCTGTTTTACGCGAGTAATCATGGATGACATTACTCCTCAACCTCCTTAACGTTTACATACCTCGCCTTTAACGCTTCCTTTTGCATGGCGTAGATTTTTCTACATCCTTCCAACGCTAAATTAACGGCTTGCTCGAACTCTTCAAGAGACAATGTTCCATCCATTTGCAACAATGTTATGGCATCTAAATTCGGCATTAAAGCCACAGGAACATCAGCTGCCCCAATCTTGTCTTCTGTGTCCATCAAATCCAAAACAATAGTATCGTCAACTTTTCCTGCCGCGCATGCCGCTACTAAATCTTTCATGGGGATTCCAGCGTCAGCCAAGGCTAAAGATGCAGCTGTTATACTTGCACATCGGGTTCCTCCATCCGCTTGTAGAACTTCAACAAAAACATCTATGGCTGTTCTAGGATAATATTCCAAGAATATGGCTGGCTCTAATGCTTCTCTTATGACCTTTGAAAGCTCTATTTCCCTTCTAGAAGGGGCTGGAGATTTTCGTTCTTGAACAGAGAAAGGCGCCATGTGATAGCGACATCTTAAAATCATCCGGTCTGGAAGCGCTAGGTGTTTGGGATGCACTTCTTTGGGGCCGTAAATGGCCGCTAAAATTTTGTTTTTCCCTTGTTCAATGTAAGCTGAACCGTCAGCATTTGACAATACGCCTACTTCAATTTTTATGGGTCTTAACTCGTTTGGTTTTCTTCCATCCAATCTTAAACCTTTTTTATCAATTAATTTTTCACTTTTTTGACTCATCTTTATTTTCCTCCTTTTTCGCTTTCTCTTCTTTTATCATCTGGGATATGCGATCTGTCAAACCGCTCGTATGAGATTCTTCTTCAATTTTACGAATAGCCATCATAGCCAACTGTTCATCTTCAAGATTCTTCCCTGTGATTAATATAACGCCGTTAAGCCCCAAAAGTATGTGGCAACCAGTTTCCTGTTTTATCATGGATATCATGGAGCCTTTTCTTCCAATAACACGAGGAATTTTAGTTGGAGTAATTTTCGTTATTTGTCCTCGCGTGACTTTTCCAAGTCCTGGTTCGCCGACTGAGAGTTGGGGATTGCGTGTTCTGTCATAAGATACTATTTTTGCAACTATTAAGTCGCCTACGTCTAATACTTTAGATAAATCATCCTTTTGTGGTCTAAAGGGACGGCTTAAAACGTTTGATGCTCTTAAAATGGCTTGGTAAGGCGCTGAGATATCCACCATCCAACCGTTAAATCCTACTTCTACAACCGTTCCTATAACGGTGTCTCCAACTCTCGGTATGTAGAAGGCTCTTAGGGCTACAACATTGACTTTCTTGTTTTCATATTCTACAAGACCTATTCTTGAGGCGTAAATTTTGTTATCTTCCTTGTACGTGTTTTCTCCAGCAATGTAATCTCCCTCGGCAATAAGGTCTCCGGGAGTCACAATCTGTCTTCTTTCAAAATAAGTTGGCATTTTTAACACCTTTTTAACGATGTTTCCAAATATTTTACGATATTATTTTTGCTTCAGCATTCCCTTTGGTTATTTCTCCAATTTTTTCTAAAAGTGGACCGTAGAGGCCGACGGGCATTTCTAGGATTCCATACCATGAACCGTCTGCGAGCCATTCTTCCTTTTTTATTGTTCCGAAACCTTTTATTGTTCCGTAGGCTTTCGCGGAATATTCTGCAGGTATTCTAACGCTGACAGAGACATGCTCCATTTTTAGGGGTAGAACTGGTCGTAAAAGTTTGATTATTTCTTTTGCTTGTTCTTCCGCTGGTTTAAACGGGTCTATAGAATAGTGAATTTGCTCCATGGCGTTTTCTATGCGAAGCGGAGGATGCGGAAGATTCGTTTTGGGGTCTACCGCCTGTCTTGATATAAAATCTATTATTTGTTTTCTCTTGTCTTCAATCATTTTTCTTCGCTGTTCAGTTGTTAGTTGTAATGTTCCTTTTTTCAGAATTATTTCCGCTATTTTTAGCGGGTCTGTTGTTCCAAAGGCTTTTTTCAAGTTTTCTTCCGAGACTTTTGTTCCTTTGTTTGCGTCTGAAAATATCGTTTCTGTAACTAGCACTTCAGTAATTGCGGTTATTTTTCCCATACGATAGTCTAGAGCCTTTTGCGGTTTAATGAGAACTTCAAAATGTTCGTTATCTTTTGTAATGCGTGCAACAGTATATTTATCGCTCATCCACTTTTCACTTGCCTGCACTCAACTCTTTTATATATCCTTCAATTTTCTCGTCGCTTAACATTTCCATTTTCTTTGTTTGTGTAGGTATAGCAGCTATCTTTATTCTAGGCGGCAGTTGCCTTGCTTCAAGGGCTTTGATTAGGCATTTCGTTGCAAGTTTAATAGTTTCTTCTAGCGTCATGTTTTCGCGGTACTCTTCTTTCAGAATGGAGATTACGGTTTCTCTACCTGCTCCTTGGGAAGTAGCCTTATATCCTCTATAAGTTCCGCTTGGATGTGTTCCGAAAAGACGGGTTCCCGTTTTGTCTACTCCACCGAAAATTATAGAAACACCGAAAGGTCTTACACCTGCGTGTTGCGTGTAAAGTTGCTGTATGTCGCATATTCTTTTCGTTATAACTTCTACGTCTATGGGTTCATCATAGGTTAATCTATTACTTTGGGCGTATATCCGTGCCTGGTCTATTAAAACTCGTGCATCAGAACTTAAACCAACTATTGCGGCTCCTATATGCTCGTCAATTTTGAAAATTTTCCAGGACAATTCTCCCTCTTCAAGGGGCTCAACGTTTTCTTCTGCCCCTAAAACTATTCCCTCGGAGCAGCGTATTCCCACAATTGTTGCTCCGCGGTTAACAAGTTCCATAGCGTATTCAACTTGAAAGAGCCTTCCGTCTGGTGAGAAGACGGTTATGGCACGGTCATATGCTCCTGGCGCTGCAAACATGGACATTAATACCTGCCTCATAACATTTCTAGCTTATTTGCAGACTTTCATATAACAACTAAACTAAAAACCTTTTCCTATCAATCTATGTTTTTATGCAAAGCCGCGTCGTTTCTTACAGTTTTCTTATTAAATTGCGGATACAAACGCTTACTTGTCACTTGTAGAAATGTTTGCGGGAATCTCTAAAAGCTTTGATATAATCCATTGCAAACTTGTTGGCGTATTTCTCTGTTCCCTTATGTTTGCCATGCTGTGTCCTAAGATGGTGGTAAAACTCGTGGAGAATAACAAAGGGGTTGCAAAGTTTTTCTCTATCTTTCACGTGGATTGTTTTGGTTTTAGAAACATAACACCCAATGTTTTTGCTATGTTTCTTGGGCATCCCAACTTTTAGATGGGGAGTTCCCACCTTGTAAAATTCGCTGAGCGCTTTAAGAGCTCCTTCAGCATTCCCCATCAGAATCATTTGAACAATTTTTGCTTTGAACAATTGTTCATTGTTTGGCAAAGAGCACCAACTCTTTAGTTGATATATCGTATTTAAAAATTAATGTAATGAATAATTAAGAGAAAAGAAATTTTGTTTAAAACCTATTCTAATTCTTGTAAGAGTTTCTCCGTCCGTGTCTTTAAGAAGGCTGCAATATGCTCTTGCGTAAGTTCTTCAGCTTCTCTTTGTTCCTCCAACTTTTCTTCGATTGTTTTCAAAAGCTTCGCCGGGTCTGCGGGCTTTATGAAATATGCATCAGCACCGTCGTTGAGGGAGTCGATGGCGTTTTGCAGCTGTGGATATCCTGTGAGCATTATTTTTACCATTTCTGGAGAAGTTTCGCGTAGTGCTTTGAGAAGTTTTGTGCCTTCCATGTCTGGAAGTTTTATGTCGAGAATGGCTAGATTGTAAATGTTTGTCTTGGATTTTTCGATTGCTTCGTTTCCTGTGGAAGCAGCATCCACTTCGTAGCCTCTGGCTTCCAGTATTAGTTTTAAGACTTCGATTATGTTTTGGTCGTCGTCTACTATTAGTATCCTTACTTTTTCTTCCATTAATTTTCACCTCCAATTATTGAGTATGACATGATTGAAGAGCAGTTTGTTTCCCATGGTTATACGCTTCCCTCAGTTCTCTTATGCAATCTGCAAAAACTATGGGTCCTTCTAAATTGTATTTTAAACCCAATTTAATGCAGAAAGCTTTCAAAATCGCTTTCTCTAAAATTATAGCCGAGCCCAATATTTGTCCTCTTCCAGAACCTAACAAATTTCTTAATTCCATCGAAAAAACTTCTAAATTGTTCGGTATATCCTCTAGAGGACATTTTCTCTTTTCAAGATAATTGTAAATTATACTTGCGTTTACGTCCCCTAAAGAATATCGTATTACCTGGTCTATGACCTGCACTAGGAGTTTGTCAAATTTCTCTATAGCAGATACGTCAGCGTTTTTTAGTGTCATCATGTGGGAAATGATTATTTTTTGAAAAAAGTGTTATGAAAGCATAATATTTATGGGAAATAAAGGTTTTCGAGTTCATGTTTTTGCGTAGGCTGCTACTGATTTTGGAAAGCCCACTAGAATTGTTTGTTTTCCCTTCATTTTTGATGTAAGTGGCAAAGATATTTTTACAGTTGTTCCATTGCCCACGGTGCTTTTTATTGAAAGTTTTCCTTCATGAGCTTCGATTATCCGTCGACATATTGCCAAACCAAAACCCATGCCCTTTGCTTTTGTGGTGAACAAAGGTTTTCCAATTTTTTTCAAAATTTCTTTTGGTATGCCTATTCCAGTATCTTTAAAGCTGATTACCAAAGTGTCTTTCGCTTTCCTACTTTTTATTATGATTTTGCCACCGTTTGGCATAGCATCTACCGCGTTTTGTAAAATATTGACGAACGCTCTTTTCATCTTATTTACATCAACTTTAATTATGTGACGCTTGCATGTTTCATCAATTATTTCAACACTTTGAGGAATCCTAATCGAGGATAAACTCTCTTTTAGCAATGTTTTTACGTCTATTTCGTTTAATTCTAGTATTAATTCTCTTGAATAGTCTTGAAGGTCGTTAATGATTTTGTTTGAATAGGCAATGTTTTCTTCTATTATTTTCAACATTTTCTTTTCTGTATTGTCAAGTTTTGATTTTGCCTTGGTTTTTAAATAGTAAACCGCGCCTGCAATTCCCATGAGGGGATTTCTTAAGTCATGTCCAACCATCCCAGCCAATTCGCCAATAGCTGCCAATCTTTCTGATTGTAAAAGTTTTAATTGAGTTTCTTTCAGTTCTTTACTTTTCTTTTCAACCAACCCTTCAAGACTGTGAGTATATCTTTTAAGCTTCTTTTCTCTCAATTTTTGTTCTGTAATGTCCCTAACTACTGCCCACATTCCCTTTGGTTTTCCATTCCCATCTTTTATAAGCCAAGCTTTTAATGCAACTGGAAAAATTTTTCCATCTTTTCTTATGTATTCCTTTTCGTATTCGCTTGAATAGCCCTTCCGGATAACTTGTTCCTTTATAATCCTTTCTTCAATTTTGTGCCATTTCTCAGGGGTTATTTGGTGGAATGTCATTCTCTTTAACTCGTTTTTTGAGTAACCAAGCATGTTCAGATATGCTTGATTACAGTCCACTATTTTTCCATGCATATCCACCATTACTATGCCATCGAGGCTTGTTTCAAATAATTCTCTAAACATTTTTTCTGACTGTCTAATTCTTTCTTCATCCCGTTTTCGTTGGGTAATATCTCTAACAATAATTTGTATTCCTACAATATGCTTATCGATTTTTATTGGGTTACCGCTGTACTCAGCAAAGGCTATTCCTTTAGGCGTTTTTATTTCAACTTCGCCGCTGACAAGCTTTCCTTTGCTTAACTTTTTAATTTCTTCGAAAACTGTCGAACGGTAATCTTGGGAGACAAAGTCTAATGCGTTTTTGCCTATGATTTCTTTTCTTTTCACTCCATAGTTTTCGCAAGCTTTATTCACGTTAACTATTTTTCCCTTTAAATCTAACAACACTATGATGTCTTTCGCGTTCTCGAAAAGACTTCTATATCGTTCCTCAGAACTCCTTAACATCTCCTCCATTTTTTTCCTTTCAGTGATGTCTCTTGCGATGAGTGTTAGAAAAACGCCTTCCTCGGTTGTCCACACAGAGTAAGAAAACTCTAATGGAAATGTGCTTCCATCTTTACGAACCCCAACAGTTTCAAAGGTTTTTCCCACAAAACCTTCTCTGGAGATTATCGCTTCTTCTGCATGTAAGCTGCCATGCTTTCCAAAATGCGAAGGCATAATTTTCGTCACAGGTTTACCAACAATTTCCTCCGATGAATATCCGAAAATTTTTTCTGCCGCCTTATTCCAAAAAACTATTTTTCCTGATATGTCTATGGGAATTATGGCATCAGAGGCGTAATTTATTATGGAACGGAATAGGTCTTCATTTCTATATTCACTAAAGCCTTTGCTTTCTCTCTTTGGCACTTGCCAATTCCCCAGTTTAACGTCTAGACTAATTGTTATGGCTTTCCAACAAAATCATAAATTCTTTATGAACCTCCGCTATTGATTAATGCTCACGCTAAAATTTTAAAAACTTCTTTTACAATAATCGCCTCTGATATGAAGTTCAAACATAATAAACAAGAATCGGGAACTTTTACCATGTCTTCAGAATAAAGGCTGTTAGCAAATCTTACTTTCTTTTGTTCGCCCATCAGAAAACTCATAAACTTTCGCTAACTTAAAACTACGTGTTATGGTAAACAGCCGAACAAAACCTAAAATTTATGTGCGAAAAGCTAAAAGTTCTGACAAAGAGGCAGTGTTCAATTTTTGCAGAAAAACGTGGAGTTGGGGCGACTATATACCAAAAGTTTGGGACAAATGGCTTAAAGAGAAAAATAGCATAGTCTTTGTCGCAACCATTAACAAAGTGCCCGTAGGAATTTCCCATTTAACAATAGATAAACCTAGCGAAGTGTGGCTGAGTGGGGCGAGAACAGACCCTAATTATAGACGGATGGGTGTAGCTACAGCTATAACCAAAAAATGTTTAAAATATGCTCAAGTTAGAGGTGCAAAAATCGCCAGACTAGTAACGGAATCAAATAATAAGGCTGCACAAAGGGTGCTGCGAAAACTGGGTTTCCAGCCGATAACGGAGTTTGTAGAGGCAAAAACCGAGAACATAACAAAGGAAGTAAGCGAAAATTCGAGATGGGCAGAAGTGAAAGATATCAATAGTGCATGGGCATATCTGCAGAACTCCGAGGTTTATCGTGAATCTGCCGGTTTATACACTGTTTTGTTTCATTGGTATTCGCTGGAAAAAGAGGATTTAGAAAAGTTTGTAAAGCAGCGAAAAGTGATTTTACATGAAAACAGTAAAGGCGTAGACGGTTTAGTTTTAATTGATAACGCCTCATCGCGAGAATGGCGGGAAAAATCGCTCCAAACATGCTATATCGACGGTGATTACACAGCAGCGTTAGACATGTTAAAATTTCTCAAAAACCACTGCTACACTATAGGTATTCAGAAAATTTACGCTTTCACGTGCAACTATAAGCCTATTGTAAAGGCTTTAGATAAACTTGGATTTGAAATTGATGAGCCAACAGACATAGTTTACGCAAAAAAGTTAGTTTAATTTTTACGAGGAGATATGTTGAATGAATTTTTCAGGAGTATACTGCAGTATTCCTCTAGCGTGATAAGCGAATCCTCGGGCAACTAGAACTTTCAAAATCTTTTCTGGGCATAGACGCTGTTGTATTAGAAGCTCCAATGCATGCGTGTAATTGCGGTTAAGCTCTCTTACTGCTAAAACTTGTTGCTTGTGGGATAAGGCATAGTCTTTACATTCAACAAGATAAGCCAAGGACATATCAGACTTAACCGCTAAAACATCACAATGATTTCTCCTAGTGAAAACGATGTATCCTCTCTTCTTAAAGGCTTCAGCAACCATATCCTCAAGAATAGTACCGCTCAATGGCAATCACTTCCACTTTTCTCAACCGGGCTAACTGCTTAAATTTCAGCGTAGACATTAATATTTCCCTAGTAAGGTTTAAATAAAGTATGGTTTATTTCGTAGTTTAGCTTCAACAAACTACGGATGGCAGCAAATGTCAAAAGAATTCCGCCACATAGTTCGAATAATCGACACAGACGTAGACGGCACCCTAAAAGCACCATACGCCCTAACAAAAATCAAAGGAGTAAACCTAAACCTTGCAAACGTAATCTTGAAAAAGGCAGGAATAAACGCTGATGTGCGAGCTGGTTTTCTAACAGAAACCGAAGTTGAAAAGATAGAAGAGATAATAAAAGACCCCGCAAGGCACGGGCTTCCAAGCTGGCTTCTTAACAGAAGGAAAGATTTGAAAACTGGAAAAGACATGCACCTAATCAGTGCAGACCTTGTTTTGAGAACGAAAATGGACATAGACCAAATGAAAGAAATAAAATCGTGGCGAGGATACCGGCACGCTTACGGCTTAAAAGTCCGCGGGCAAAGGACAAGAACAACTGGAAGAAAAGGTAAGGCTGTGGGTGTTAGAAGGAAGAGCATTGGAAGGGCAGGAAGTAAGTAGTTATGGGGGATCCAAAAAAGCAAAAGAAAAAGTATGAAACTCCACGTTTTCCATGGAGAACAAATGTTCTCCAAGAGGAACTTAAGCTTCTAGGCCAATATGGCTTGCGAAACAAGCATGAACTGTGGCGACATAAAACCATGCTTTCAAAGTTTAGAGGTATAGCCCGCTCTCTTATTGGTAAAAGCCCAGAAGAACGCAGAAAAATGGAACAAGAACTTTTAACAAAGCTCAAAAAGCTTGGCGTTCTCTACGAAACCGCAGTTTTAGACGATGTTCTAGACCTTACAATAGAGGACATTCTTGAACGCCGCCTTCAAACAATAGTTTTCCGCAAAGGCCTCGCCAAAACAATCTATCAAGCCCGTCAACTAATAACCCATGGACATATAGCCATAGGAAAACAGAGAGTGACCGTGCCCAGCTACCTAGTGAAAAGAGAAGAAGAAAACAAAATAACCTACACGTCGAAAAGCCCATTGGCTAATCCAAACCATCCCATAAGACAAACAATAACCGTCGTGACATCTGAAGCGGGAACAAAAGAAAAAACAAAAGAGGAAGCACAATGAGCAGCTCAAGTAAAAAAGCAGAACGATGGGGCGTAGTCCACATCTACAGCTCATATAACAGCACCATAGTCCACATAACAGATATATCAGGCGCAGAAACCATCGCAAGAACATCCGGAGGCATGTTTGTAAAAGCAGACAGAATGGGCCCCTCACCCTACGCAGCTATGCGAGCCGCAACAGAAGCTGCAAAAATAGCAAAAGATAAAGGAATAACCGCCATACACATCAAAGTAAGAGCACCAGGAGGTTCAGGACCTAGAACACCGGGTCCCGGAGCACAAGCAGCCATAAGAGCCTTAGCGAGGGCAGGTTTTCGCATAGGACGGATTGAAGAGGTTACACCTATCCCGCATGATGGCACACGAAGACCTGGAGGCAGAAGAGGAAGAAGAGTTTAGCCAATTGTTGCCTTTCGGGTCTGATAGAAAAATTGAAATAATGCACCCGTGTTCTATTCAACGGCACAACAATTACCTCAATTATTATGGAGCGATAAACGTTTGGAAATAAAAGTGCTTGAAAAAGACGATTCTAACATGCGTTTTCTAGTTAAGGGAGTTGACGTTCAATATGTAAACACTTTAAGACGCCTAATGCTTGCTGAAGTTCCATGCATGGCGATAGACGAGGTTGTCGTAATAGAAAACTCCTCAGTTTTACAAGACGAGTTTATAGCCCACAGGCTTGGATTGATTCCCCTCAAAACAAATTTGGATGAGTATAACTTACCAGAAGAATGCCCATGTAAAAGCGAGTTTGGATGCAACCTTTGCAGAGTAACACTTACGCTAGATGCAGAAGCAAAGGAAGGAACGAGAACTATTTATTCTGGAGAACTTATCTCGGAAAACCCTGAAATAGTGCCGGTTAAGGAGAACATTCCGATAATGAAGCTGACTAAAGGCCAGAAATTGAAACTTGAGGCGTACGCAAGACTTGGAAGAGGGAAAAAACACGCAAAATGGCAACCAGTCTCCCTGTGCGCTTACAAATACTTCCCGAAAATTGAGATTCTTGAAAAGAATTGCGACAATTGCGGAAAATGCGTTGAAATCTGTCCGCGAAAAGTTCTTGCAAAGACTGATGGTAAAGTGGAAGTTCGCGATTTGATGGCTTGCACCCTTTGCCAAGATTGCGTGGAAGCTTGTCCGAAAAATCCTCCAGCAATCCAAGTAAAGTGGGAAAAAAACAGTTTTATATTTAATTTGGAATCAACTGGTGCACTTCCACCAGAAAGAATAGTTAAAGAAGCCCTTAAAATCTTGGATGGGCAACTGAAAGAAATTGAAAAGCAGATAAGGTGAAGAAAGTGAAGAAAGTTAGAGCAACAAACCCAGAGCTTATAAAACTTATACGGTTCTTAAGGAAGCAAAGCAGTGAAAACAAGGCAGATATTTGGCGTGACGTGGCAGAAGATTTAGCCAAACCCAAAAGAAAACGTGTTGCCGTCAACCTAAGCCGTTTAAACAGACATACACAAAAAAATGATGTAGTGGTTGTTCCAGGCAAGGTTTTGGGAGCAGGAAAAATTGACCATCCAATAACCGTTGCGGCTTTGGCTTTTTCCGAAAAAGCTAGGGAAAAAATTTTAGCCGCGAGGGGAAAATGTTTGCCGCTGTTTAAATTAATTAAGAAAAATCCAAAAGGCTCAAACGTTAAGCTAATAGGGTGAAAACAATGCAAGCACTAAACAAACCCGTCGCCATAATAAACGCTGAAGGCCTTATTCTCGGCAGAATGGCTAGCATCATAGCTAAAAGGCTCCTAAAAGGCGAAGAAATAATAGTGGTTAATGCCGAAAAAGCTGTGATTTCTGGCAAGAAAAAAAGCAAAGTAATGGAAGCCAAGGAGTTTCTGGAGGTAGGACATCCGAAAAAGGGTCCTTTCCATTATAGAAGACCGGACAGAATTCTAAGAAGAACTGTTAGAGGAATGCTTCCATATAAACAGCCCAAAGGCAAACAAGCCTACAAAAGACTTAAAGTGTTTATGGGGATACCTGAAGAACTTGAAGGGAAAAAAATGGAAAGTTTACCCGAAGCCCATGCTAAAAAATTGTCATGTTCGTTTTTCACTCTTGGCGATTTTGCAAGAGAAATAGGGTGGAATCCAAGGTGAGGTGGAAATGCCAGCAAAAAAGGTTTTAGTTATTAGTGGAAAAAGAAAAACAGCTATTGCGAGAGCTGTTGTAAAACCAGGAATTGGAAAAATCCGCATAAACCGCATTCCGCTGGAAATTTTTGAACCCGAAATCGCCCGCGAAAAAATTATGGAGCCTCTCATACAGGCGGGAGATGAAGTTTGGAAACAGTTGGACATTGACATAAAGGTTTCTGGCGGAGGCTACATGGGACAAGCAGAGGCTGCAAGAATGGCTCTTGCTAACGCTTTATTAAAGTGGACAAAAAGCAAACATTTACGCTCAGTGTTTGTTGAATATGACAGAACAATGGTTGTTGGAGACCCTCGCCGAAAAGAACCGAAAAAGTTTGGAGGGCCAGGAGCTAGAGCTAGAGACCAGAAAAGCTACAGATAAGATGAGTGATGTAAGATGATAATACCTGTTAGATGTTTTACGTGCGGCAAATTGATAGCCGATAAATGGGAAGAATTTTCCAGAAGAGTTAAAGCTGGGGAAGATGCAGGCGAAGTTTTGGATAGCTTGGGAATTAAAAGGTATTGTTGTAGACGAATGCTTTTATCCCATGTAGAAATTATCGACGAAGTCTTAAGGTTTTATGAAGAGGCAGAAAAAAGAAGAGAGGCAAGAGGCTATTACTAAAATGGAAAGGAAGAAACATGTCCACGGTTATTGAAGATGTAATCGCCAGAAAAGTTTTCAACAGCAGAGGAGACGAAACAATAGAAGTAGACGTCGTAACAACTTCAGGTTTTGGAAGAGTCTCTGCTCCAGCTGGAGAAAGCCGTGGAAAAGCAGAAGTAGTCTACTACCCAACAGGCGAGGTGGACGAAGCAATAAAAAAGGTTGACGAGCTAATTGCTCCAGAACTTGTAGGGTTAAATGCTGAATTTCAGGAAGAAATAGACAAGACACTACACGAAATTGATGGTTCCAAAGATTTTAGAGTTATAGGTGGAAACACAGCCTTTGCAGTTTCTTTAGCCGTAGCGGAAGCCGCAGCAAATTCTCATGGTATGCTTCTTTTCCAATATCTAGGAGGGCAAATCGTTAACGAGCTTCCCTATCCCTTGGGAAACACTATAAGTGGTGGAAGACACACACGAGGAAAATCACCGGATATACAAGAATTTTTAACGCTTCCATATGGAGCTGAATCCTTCCTAGAAGCAGCAACAGCAAACGTTCAAATTCATAAGAGAATTGGCGATATTTTGAGAAGGAAGGATAAACTTTTTAGTGGAGGAAGAAGCGACGAGGGAGCCTGGGTTGCGAATGTTGTAAATTCTGAAGCTTTTGAAGTTTTGTCAATGGCATGTGAAGAGGTAGGCAACGAGGTAGGCTTTGAATGTGGTTTTGGAATAGATATAGCCGCTTCTTCCCTTTGGAGTGAAAAAGAGAAGTTGTACGTTTATTCTAGAGAACGAAAAAAGCGAGATTCTGGAGAACAGCTTGAATATGTTTTAGAACTTATCAGAAAATATCACCTGGTCTATGTTGAAGACCCATTCCACGAAGAAGACTACGAAAGTTTCGCAGAACTCACAAAGAAAGCTAAAAACTGCCTAATTTGCGGCGACGACTTGTTCGTAACAAACACTGAAAGATTAAACCATGGAATAAAGATAAACGCAGCTAACGCTATTATAATAAAAGTTAACCAGGTGGGCACGTTAACAGATGCTTTAGAAGCAATAGAACTTGCAAAAAGAAACGGGTACGTACCCGTCGTGTCCCACCGTTCAGGCGACACTTGCGATTGGCACATAGCCCATCTGGCTATAGCCTTTAAATGCCCCATAATAAAAACCGGCATTGTTGAGGGCGCCAGAATTGCAAAAATAAATGAGTTAATAAGAATAGAGGAATTTCTCGGAGATAGAGCCAAAATGGCAAGTCTTCCAGTTCACTAGGGGAGGAAAAAATTTGTCAGAAGATGAAGAGATTAAAGAGATAAAGGAAGAGAAATCTGAAGATAGAATTACGGCAACAACCGAGGAAGAACTTTTACTTCCCAGAGACACATTACTATCAGCTGGAATCCACATTGGAACAAGAATGAAAACAGGCGACATGGAACAGTTCATATACCGCGTAAGACCAGACGGACTATTCGTTTTAGACGTTAAAAAAACCGATGAACGCATAAGAGTTGCCGCTAAGTTTCTGTCAAGATTTGAACCTTCAAAAATTGCTGCCGCAGCGGCTAGACTTTACGCTCAAGAACCCGCCAAACGCTTCTGTGAAGTAACTGGCGCAATTCCAGTTGTTGGACGTTTTATTCCTGGACTTTTGTCCAATCCCTTGTATCCAAACCGAATCGAACCAGAGGTTATAATAGTTTCTGACCCCAGGGCAGATTCACAAGCCGTAAAAGAAGCCTCTTCACTGGGCATACCAGTAATCGCCTTATGCAGTACTGACAACGAATTTTCAGGTATAGACTTGGTTATTCCAACAAACAATAAGGGAAGAAGAGCTTTAGCAGTTATTTACTGGCTTTTGGCAAGACAAGTGTTGCGGGAGCGAGGCGAACTTCCCCCAGACAAGGATTTGCCATTAACAATCGATGATTTTGAAGCAAAAATCTTTAGGGAGGAAACCTAAAGCAATGGCAAAGATTCGGCGTCCAACTCAAGCTGGAGCATTTTACGAAGGAAACGCCGAATCATTAAAAAAGCAGATAGAAGACTGCTTTCTCCACAAGTTTGGACCTGGAAAAATTCCAGAAGTTGTTGAGGCTGGGACTAGAAAAATTGTAGGTTTAGTTTGTCCTCACGCTGGTTATATGTTTTCGGGTTCGGTGGCAGCCCATGCTTATTATGAGCTTGCTTTGGATGGTACGCCGGAAGTTTTTGTCATTTTTGGTCCTAACCATACTGGTTATGGTAGCGCTTTGGCTGTTATGAATGAAGGAGTTTGGCATATGCCTTTAGGTGATGTTGAAATTGACAGCGAAACGGCTAATCAGATTGTTCGGGAATCTAGAATAGTGGATGTTGATGATTCTGCGCATCGTTTTGAACATTCAATTGAGGTTCAACTTCCCTTTCTCCAGTATCTTTACGGTTCAAAATTTAAAATAGTGCCCATTTGTTTTTTGATGCAGGATTTGTCTTCAGCTAGAGAAGTTGGACAAGCTGTGGCAAAAGTTTTAGCTGACAAAAACGCGGTCATTATTGCTTCTTCTGACATGACACACTATGAGCCGCATGAAAGAGCCGCTAAAAAAGATAGACTGGCTTTAGAAGCTGTTGAAGCCATGGATGAAGCCAAATTTTATTCCATTATTGAGACGCAGAGAGTAAGTGCGTGTGGCTACGGCCCCATAGCGGCTTTGATTACTGCTGCAAAAATTCTGGGAGCGAAAGAGGCAAAATTATTATGTTATAAGACCAGTGGAGATGTAATTGGTGACTACTCAAGTGTGGTTGGGTATGCCGCCGTTTCCTTCAAAAAATAGTGGTGTAGAATGGGGGTAGTTGCCTCAGCTCCCGCCAAAGTCATACTATTCGGAGAACACTTTGTAGTTTACGGTGAACCCGCCATAGTTTTAGCCATAGACAAAAGAGCCTATGCAAAAGTGGAACTTCGCCAAGATAAACAACTCCATATACATTCTAAAAACTTGAACCTTACCGCACACTACGAAAACGGCATTCTAAAAATAGAACATGGCAACGAAAAAGAAGCTAAATTAAAGTTTAAACCAGTCAAAATGGCTGTTGACAAAGTTTTGGAAAAATATGGAAAGCAGGTTGGGTTAAACATCGAAATAGAATCAAAGGTTCCAGTTGCCGCTGGACTGGGTTCTTCAGCAGCCGTCGCAGCCTCTGTAACAGCAGCCGTTGGCGCCCTTTTAAAAGTTGAAATGCCAAAGGAAAATGTTTTCCGCATAACCTACGAAGCTGAAAAGGTTGTGCACGGCACTCCTTCAGGAATAGACCCAGCCATATCCACTTTTGGCGGTGCTCTTTTGTTTCAGAAAGACACGGGGTTTAAATCATTAGATGTTAAAATGGAAATCCCCCTAGTTGTTGGCAACACCGGAGTTGCGCGGTCCACGCGTTTTCAAGTTGAAAAAGTGCGAAATCTGAAAGAAAAGTATCCGCAAGTGGCAACTCCGATTTTTTTAGCTGCACGTGAAATTGTTTTGAGAGCTGTTGACGCTTTCAAAGACAATGATTTGGAAACTCTTGGAGAACTTATGAACATAAACCATGCGCTGCTTTACGGCTTGGGAGTTTCAGATGAATCTTTGGAATGGCTTATAAATGCTGCACGAAAAGCTGGAGCATTAGGTGCAAAGTTAACTGGCGCTGGAGGTGGCGGCTGCATGATAGCTTTGGCAAGAAACGAAAATCTGGAGAGCGTGTTGGAAGCCATTCAACGAGCTGGTGGAACCCCTTTTATAGCAAGAAAAACCGATGAAGGAGTGAAAATTGAGCAAGGCTAAACTCACAATCTTGAAAATCGGCGGTTCTGTAATCACAGACAAGAACGAAGAGCTTGCTGCACGGTTAAAAGACATAAACCGTTTAGCAGATGAAATAAAAAACGCCAACACCAAAGACTTGATAATCGTTCACGGTGGCGGAAGTTTTGGACATCCTCTCGCTCAAAGATACGCCATAACCGACGGGTTTAAGGAAGAAACCCAAAAGATTGGTTTCGCCGAAACCCATCATGTTATGACCGTGCTTAACGGCTTGTTTATGGACGCCTTAATTTGGCGGGGTGTTCCAGCAGTAAGCATAACACCGTCATCATGCATACTGACTAAAAAGGGTAGAATATTCTGCTTTGAAGAAAAACCACTAAAAACAGCTTTAAAAACGGGTTTCCTACCCGTCATGTACGGTGACGCAGTTCTTGATGCTGATTTGGGTTTCACAATATTATCTGGCGACCAACTTGTTTCCTACATCGCCCAAAGACTGAATGCAAAAAGAATTGTTATAGGCGTTGACGTTGACGGGTTATATGACGCTGACCCTAAGGTCGAGAAAAAGGCGAAAATGTTTACGCATTTAACATTAGAAAAACTGAAAAATCTTCGAAAAACTCTTGGAAAATCTGCTGCTTGTGATGTTACAGGTGGCATGTTTGGCAAAATAAGCGAACTCCTACCAGCCATAGAACAAGGAATTCCAGTAAAAATTGTGAACGCAACAAAGCCAAATTATATTTACAAGGTTTTAAAAGGAGAAAAAGTGGAAGGCACTTTAATAGAGAAGGAATAGCTTTGACTAAAGAAACAAGAAAAAGAAAGGCAGACCACATTAGAATCTCTTTAAATCATAATGTTCAAGCGAGAAAAGTAACCACAGGCTTTGAAGACACCCATCTAATTCACAACGCATTACCAGAAATCGACAAACAAGACATAGACCTATCCACAACAGTTTTCAACCATAAATTTTCTGCACCCTTAATAGTGGGCGCCATAACAGGTGGAACTCCAGAAGCCGCCAAAATTAATGCTGCAATAGCTGAAGCCGTTGAAGAGTTAGGGTTGGGAATGGGTGTTGGAAGCCAAAGAGTCGCCATAGAAGACAAGACACTTGAAAAGACTTTTGCCATAGCCAGAAAGAAGGCTCCAACAGCCTTTTTAATTGCAAATCTTGGCGGAGTGCAACTTGTTCACGGCTATGGCTTAAAAGAAGTTAAAAAAGCCGTTAAGATGATTGACGCAGACGCTATTGCAATACATTTGAATCCCCTTCAAGAAGCTGTCCAACCAGAAGGGCAAACACGCTTTGGAGGAGTGCTTGAAAAAATTGGCGAAATTACAAAAGAACTGGGAAAGCCTGTTATAGCCAAGGAAACTGGTGCGGGAATAGCGGCTGAGGAAGCCAAAAGGCTTGAGGCTGCCAATGTTGAAGGAATAGACATAAGCGGTGCAGGCGGCACAAGTTTTGCAGCAGTTGAATATTACCGTGCAAAGGGAAAATCGAACAGTTCGCAACGTAGGCTAGGAGAGGTTTTCTGGGACTGGGGAATACCTACTGCCGTAAGCCTAGTGGAAGTATCGCAATCAGTTAATATTCCAATAATCGCTTCTGGAGGAATCCGCAGTGGCGTCGAAATGGCTAAAGCTTTGGCTTTAGGCGCAAGTTTAACAAGCATTTCAAAGCCGGTTTTAGAGGCTGCTGTTAAAGGTGTTAAAGAAACAAAACGGGAACTTTTGCTTTTGATAGAAGAGTTAAAAAATTCCATGTTCCTTGTAGGTGCAGACACGGTTCAAGCTTTGAAGGAAAAGCCAGTTGTGATAACTGGAAAAACGGCTGAATGGCTTAGGCTTAGAGGTTTTAACATAGAAGTTTACGCAAAAAGAGGGAAATAGCTTTGGACATTGAAAAAATTCTCGCGCAAAAAGCTGCAATAATCGATAAAACAATTGAAAAGTATATTCCCAGAAAATTCTCGAAAAACGCCATACTTTTCAAAATAAACCCGCCACGCTTCGCCTATAATCTAGAGGCTATAAACAAAGCAATAGCGGAACCAATTTGGGAGTTTCTTGACAGAGGCGGAAAAAGATGGCGGCCAACCCTATTCCTTCTAATCTGTGAAGCTTTAGGCAAAAACCCAGAAGACTATGTTGATTTTGCCATAATCCCAGAAATAATTCACAATGGAACATTGATGATAGACGACATAGAAGACGCTTCCGAACTTCGAAGGGGAAAACCCTGCACATACAGAATATACGGTTTAGACATAGCCATAAACGCTGGAAACGCTATGTACTACCTGCCACTTCTGCCACTAATAAAGAACCGGGAAAAGATTTCGCCAGAAAAACTCGCCAAAGTTTACGAAATTTATGTTGAAGAAATGATTAGCCTCAGCCTTGGTCAAGCCATGGATGTTGCATGGCACAAAGGATTAGCCAACGCTGATAAGCTCGATGAAGAAAACTATTTGCAGATGTGCGCCTACAAGACGGGAACTTTGGCTAGGATGGCTGCTAAAATGGCAGCTGTTTTAGCTGATGCGGATGAAGAATTGGTTGAAAAGCTTGGGTGCTTCGCTGAAAGTATAGGCGTAGCGTTTCAAATGCAGGATGATATTTTAGATTTGACAAGTGAAGAGTTTGCTGAAAAGAAAGGCGGATACGGACAAGATATAACAGAGGGGAAAAGAACGTTAATCGTGATTCACACGTTGAAAGTAGCTGAAAAAGAAGATAGGGAAAGACTTATTGAAATTCTAAATATGCATACTTCAGACCAAAAATTGAGAAACGAAGCAATCGCTATCATGAGAAAATATGGCGCTATAGAATATGCTAAAAAATTTGCAAGAAAAATTGTTCAAGAAAGCTGGAGAGAAGTTGAAAAACTTTTACCAGCATCCGAGGCAAAGGAAAAACTGAACGCTTTTGCAAAATTCTTAATTGAAAGGAAAATCTAAGCTTAACAGCGTGCAAACAATTTGAACTTCGAAGAAAATGCTGAACTTAAAGAACTTATTCGAAAAACTGCCTTACTCAACGCCATAAAACACGATGGCAAAGCCCAGCTGGGCCCTGTTATCGGAAAAGTCATAGGTGAAAAACCAGAACTGAAAACGAAAGCTAAGGAGCTATCCGCCCTAGTAGGCCAAATAATCAGTGAAGTAAACAGTCTTCCCCTAAACCAGCAAAAAAGCATTATAGAAGAAAAGTGGCCCGAAGCCTTAATGAAAGAGAAGGTTGAAGAAGAGAAACGGCTTCCACCCTTGCCAAACGTGGAAAAATATTCGCAGGTTGTCACCCGTTTTTCGCCTAACCCAGACTGCGTATTGCATTTAGGGTCAGCTAGAGCCATAATACTCTGCTACGAATATGCACGCATGTACAAAGGCAAGTTCATACTTCGCTTTGAAGACACAGACCCCAAACTTAAGCGGCCAATCCCAGAGTTTTACAACCGTATAAGAGAGGATTTAGCTTGGCTAGGCTGTAAGCCAGACGAGGAATACATTCAAAGTGACCGCATCTCCATATATTATGAACATGCTGAAAGACTTTTGAAGGATGGCAACGCTTACGTCTGCACTTGCCAGTCAGAACTGTTCAAAAAAAGGATACTAGCCAGTCAACCTTGCAACTGCCGTGATTTGTCTTCAGAAGAGCACATGCAAAGATGGCGGCGCATGCTTAACGGAGGCTATAAGGAAGGAGAAGCCGTTTTACGTGTTAAAACCGATTTAAACCATCCGAACCCTGCGGTTAGAGACTGGCCTGCCTTACGTATAATTGATTCAGAAAAATATCCCCACCCACGGGTTGGAAGCAAATACCGTGTTTGGCCCCTCTACAATTTCGCTTGTGGAATTGATGACCATTTGATGGGTGTCACGCATATAATTCGTGGAAAAGAGCATTTAACAAACATGGTTAGACAGGAGTATATGTACCGACATTTCGGCTGGAAGTATCCAGAAGCCATCCACTACGGCAGACTTAAGATTACGGGGGCTTATCTTAGCAAGTCTAAAATTGTTCAAGGGATAAGGGAAGGCTTATACAAGGGCTGGGATGACCCTCGGCTTGCAACTTTTGCCGCCTTGAGAAGGAGAGGTATAACGCCTGAAGCTATTAAAAAGATGATGGTGGATGTTGGCCCAAAAACTTCTGATGTTGTTTTAAGCTGGGAAAACCTTTACGCGTATAACCGCAAAATTCTAGACCCGGTAGCGGATAGATACTTTTTCGTTCACAACCCAGTGGAGTTAACTGTAAAACAGATTCCTAGAGTGTTTGTTGCAAGGTTGCCTTTGCATCCAGAAAAGCCGGAAAGAGGTTTCAGAGAATACGTTGTTAAACCTAAAGGAGACGACGGTTTAGCCGCGTTTTGGATTTCCAAAAGAGATGTTAGTCTTTCAAAAATTGGGGGAATCCTTCGTCTTATGGAGCTTTTTAACATAAAAATCGAGGAAGTAAACTCTTTTTCTGTTGAAGCTTCTTTTGTAAGCGAATCTTATGAAGAGGCAAGGAAGGTTAAGGCGCCGTTAATCCACTGGATACCTGTGGGCGAAGACATGCCATGCCAAGTGGTTATGCCAGACGCCACATTAGCAGAAGGCATCGCTGAAAGTGCGTGTAAAAAGTTAAAGCCAAACATGATTATACAGTTTGAAAGGTTCGGCTT
>PIXZ01000040.1 GCA_003601605.1 Candidatus Bathyarchaeota archaeon | reverse complement strand
GAGGTCGCGGGCTCGAATCCCGCCCCCGGCACTTAAGAGGCTCTAATAGAAGTAATGCTTGGTTTTATGGGCTTGTATTTGCTAGAAGGTTTAAATACAAGGGTGTATGTTTTGTATGAAAAACATGTTTAGGATGATTTAAATGACTGAAGTTGCAAGAGGCAAGTATATATACGGAATTGTAACCGTGGGGGAAAGAGGTCAAATAGTAATACCGAAAGAAGCAAGGGAACAATTCAACATCAAACCTGGGGACAAACTTATTGTTGCGGGTGATATAAAAAAGGGTATTGCCATAGTAAAAGCTGGCGTTATGAAAGAGCTCGCATTGAAAATCTTAGGAGCTGTCAGTGAAGAAGACAGAGAATCCGCAAAAGCGGAACTTAGAAGAAGGATTCATTCCGACAAATAAGGTGGAAAAGCTGTCAGTATATAACAGAGTCCATTTTAGAATGATGTCCTTCGTTCACGACACTCTCTACGGGCTGTTTTTGAACCCCTATAAGCTTTTGAACGCTGCAGGACTTAAGCCCGGACAGAAGGTGCTGGAAGTTGGATGTGGTCCCGGCTTTTTCACGATTCCAGCAGCGAAAATAGTTGGGGATAAAGGAAAGGTGTATGCGCTAGATGTTAACCCGGTGGCAGTTGAAACTGTGCGACGTAAAATCATGGAGAATAACCTCAAGAATGTCAAGATTATGCTTGCAGATGCTAGCGAAACAGGGTTGCCAGACGAGAGCATTGACGTAGCCTTTCTCTTTGGCGTAATTCACGCGTTAAAGGATGTGGATGCAGTTATGAGGGAAATGCATCGTATTCTAAAGGTGAAGGGAATACTATCGGTTCAGAAGTCATGGTGGTCAGAAAAAAGGCTGTTAGACGCTGTAACCAAGAACAACTTGTTTTCCTTTAAAGAGAAAAACAGCAGAGTGTTTAAATTTGAAAAAAGTTAGAAAACATAGGCGTGATAATTTCCAAGAATACATTTTGATGGCTTTACTGAAAAAGGGCCCATCGAGTTTAAAAGAGTTGGAAGAAAGAACGTTTGCCTTCGTCTATCATTTCCACGGATTTGGATATAGCCTACACAAGGAAGTAGAGAAAAAGGTTTTTGGTTTTCTCTCCCGGTTTGGACGTAAACCGCAAGAGGATTATTCTGAAAAAATGAAGAAATGGCTTGAAAAGCATGAACAACAAATTGATGTTCAGCTAGAGTGCAGACGCCTAATCGAAAATGGCATGCTCAGACTAAACGAAGAAAACAAGTATGAGCTAACTGAAAAAGGGAAAGAAGAAGCTGAAAAAAGCATAAAAGAAATGGAAAGAGCCGCAAATTCTGTTAGAAACCAATTGTTAAGCCCAACAGCAGCTGCAAGAAACACGGTTATTGCCGATTTCTTTCTGGCTGTAATGAAACTTTTAGCCGGCTTTTTTAGCGCCAGTGTAGGCTTGATTGCAGACGGTGCAGACGCTGCCATAGACACTGTCTCAGCTTCCGTTGTATGGGCTGGAATAAAATTCAAAAGAGAATTTCTGGGAACCCTGATTATCATTTCAATGATGTTCATAACCGCCCTTAGCGTTGGGTACGAATCAATAACCAAAATCATAGAGGCCCTAACAGCAACAATACCGCCAATATCAATGCCCTACCTAGTTATTGCAGTTGAAGGAATAGCGCTTGTAGCAGCGGCTGTTCTCCATTTTTATCAACGTTATGTAGGAAAAAACAATGGAAGTTTGGCACTAATCTCCCAGTCAATCGACTCAAAAAATCACATTTATGTTGCAGCCGCAGTTATCATAGGAGCTGTTTTCTCAATTTTCGGAATACACTTTGTTGATGCGTTAATTGGCGCCTTTGTGGCCATCAGAATCTTCATAGACGGGTTCGGATTGTCAAAGGAAGCTTTCTCTTCTATTAAGGGAGAAGAAACCGATTTCTCCAAATATGAAATACCATTTGAAAGGCAGTGGCGTCTAAACAAACTGGAGACCTTCAAAACATGGATATTATATTTAATCAAAGAAGATAATCTAAGCGCAAAAGAGGAATTGGTTAGTTCGTTGGAAAGAACTTTCAAATGGAAGTATACTCCTACACTAAGCGGTTTTAGATTTGGTATTGGGGAAGGATTCGATTTTGAAAAAGAATTTGACAATCTCATCAAACCGTTACTAGAGGAAAACTTCATAATTAAAAAGGGTGAAAACTTCTTTTTAACAGAAGAGGGTAAAAGTCGCGTGGATAGAATATTCAAAAGCATTAGATATCATCAAAGTGAATAGAGCAAGTAATATCGGTCTCCACTACGGGTTATCTTCTTTTATTAGCATTTGCGTTGAGCTTGTTGTGGATATTTCAAGTTGATCGCTGAAACCCCTTTTTACATAAGCATTTTTTATGATGATTTTGTCGCCTATTTTCAGATTTTTTGCAGAAACTGCATTTTTCCGCCATGCAGACACCCATATTCTTCCAGTATCATCTTTCAACTCGAAAACGGCGAGTTTCACAGTTTCTCCCTTTGATGTTTTAACTTCTCTGAACATGGGCGTGGTTATAACCTCGCCTTTAACGTTAACTTTTCTTAATCCTTCCTTTAAAGCGGCTATTTCCCAAAATTTTTCCGTAGGCTCAGCTAATCCCACATAAGTTTCTGCGTTAACGTGAATTTCTAATCCTCCATTTCGTGCTTTTTTGGCCCTTGCATTCACTATCTGCAACTGCTGATTTTTCTTCAAAAATTTTTCAAGTTCGTTAACTTTCTCGTTCCAAACAACGACTGGAATTTCTCCAGTTTCATCCTTTAAAATGAAGCGCATAACCTTTCCTTCGCTCGCATCGTCTCTTTTAAAAGTGGAAGACGAAAAAACTTCTTTAACAGTCCCCACAAGCACTATCCTTTTGTTTCTGTAGGCTTGGGTTACCTCGCTTATTTTTGTTGCAAAATCCTCTACCGTCGGAAAATCTTCTGCATTCACGTCTTTAGGGCTAGGTTCAACTTCTCCCTTGTCCCCGATGTGAAGTTCAACCTTCCCTCTTCGGTTTTCCTTCGTGTAACCATGAGAAAACCGCGCTACCTGCCCAGCTTTTATCTCGCCACGTTCAATAACCCTTGTTTTATCGTTCCATAGGACTACTCGTAGCAACCCGCTTTTATCTGCAATAAGTAGACTTGCAACTTTTCCTTTCTTGTCCCTTCCAAAGGCTTTAGGAGAGAAAACTGCAATAACGCGTCCAACAATTGTAACGTCATTTAAGTTTGGCAGCAAATCTTTTATGGAAAGCGAAAGCTTTAGGGCGTTGTTTTGCGAAACTTCTAAACCATAATCTGCGGCAATCATTCGCATAAGAGTCTCGTCTGAAATAAGTCCACCTATTTTTTTCCGTTCCTTTTCCAGTCTTTCAAGAAGCTGTTCCCTTGAAATAGAAGGATTTTTCGAAATTATTTTCTCAATTATTTCGTTAACTGACATGTTGTTTTCGATACCGCTGAAATGAAAACTGGTGGGATGCTATAAAGTTTATTAAAGCCTTTTATCAGCGTAAAATAATGTCAAAAGAGGCCTAATAACTGTGAATCCTGAAACACTTTATAGTCTAGGAATAACTTTCATATTTGTCGGAGTTGTCATCCTACTAGTAGCTTTTCTTCTACTTTTCTTTTCAAGCGTAAAAAAGGAAAAGGAACAGAAAATCAGAGGGGGCGGAGCAATAATTATTGGACCAATTCCCATAATTTTCGGGACAGACAAAAATTCAGTTAAAACGCTTTTACTGCTCTCGATAACGCTTACCATCTTGCTTATAGTATTGATAGTTGTTCTAAACATTGTTTAGAAGTGAAAGAAAATGACAGCAAACAACGCTTCAGCCAAACACTCTTACTTTTTCGCTTTATTTTTCTTAGGTTTTATCCTAATAATCATAGGCATAACAATCTTAACATTGGCTGTTGCTCTTTCCGGCGGCTCAGTAAGTTTTGGAGGAGTTATTATTGTTGGACCGTTTCCCATAGTTGTGGGTGCTGGTCCAGAAGCAACCTTGATGGTGATACTTGCCATTATTCTTACAATTATTAGCATTGTAATGTTTTTGATAGTTACTAGAAAAAGATAACGTGGAAATGTTCACTTTTCTTCTTTGCCATAATAAATGTATAGAAAGATTAAAACTAATGCTACAAAAGTGGCGGTCATTAATATGTATTTGATGGTTTCGAAGTATTGGGGTATATTCATTGGAACTTCTCCTTTTGCCTCTCTATTATTTTGAGTTGAAATATTTAAGGAGTTGGTTTTTTCCACTCTTTCATTAATGAATCGTAAAGCTCGTCGCTTTCTTCTATAGTGCTATACCACTTTAAATTTTTAGCCAGTTTCTGCGCTATCAAATGATAACATAGATGAATTTTCTTGTCTATGACCCGAAAATAAAAGTCGTCGCAAGAGCAAAATTCTGCTTCGGGCATTACTAAATAATCCCGTTCTTTTCCCACAACAATCCAAACCGTCCTACCGCTAGGCTTGAAAACATACTTTTTTACACGACTTTCTTTCAACGCTTCAAAAGCCTTTACAAACCTTTGCCCAAACACTTCGTAAAGTTTGGTCAGATTTTTGCCTGTTAGTTTTCCTTCCTTTTTTGCTTCTTTGCACACCACGTCCAATACGTCTATTTCTGAATTTCCATTCATAATGGCACAATCTTCAAAAGAAAGATAGAGGCTTGTAGAAAGAAAAGGTTTTAGTCTATTTTGAGTGGTTCGCCCTTAGGCTTCTTTTTTTCCTTAGTCTTTGGCAGTTTAACCTCTAGAACCCCGTTTTTATATTCTGTTTTCGCCTCTTTCACTTTAACTTTTGCTGGCAGCTGGACCTCTTTATAGTATTTGCGTTGAGGCGTGTCAACAGAAATTGTCAGCGAATCTTCAGTTCCATGCAGTTTAATGTCCTTCTTCTCAACGCCAGGCAACTCTGCAACAACATGGATTTCTCCATCGGTCTCAATGACATCCACGAGAGGTTCCCGTTCCTCCCTCACCTGCGGTCCTAGACGCCCAGGTTTCACATTGCCGAACTCGCGGATTTCTGGCTTGCCATCTGGTCCTATTTTAACGCTGTAGCCGTAGACAAAGGGTCCCCATTCGCGTACTTTGGTTCCGTCCGGCAGTTTCCGCTCTCTAACATATTCTTTTGGTATTCTCGAAGTGAATGTTTTGAATTCTTCTTCTATCATTTTTTCCATTTCACGGAACATTCTATCGAAATCTTCAAAAAACCAGCTTCTGAAGAAAGGGTATCGTCTCCTTCTAAACCATTCAGGGTAATCTTCATCCCATGGCATTCTTTTCACCTAGCCTAATGTGAAGAAAGCAACTGTGTATAAATTTTATGCTTAAACTGCCTAGCTAAGATTTTTAAGCTGGTTTAAAGTTCCGAGAAATGTTCCATCTAAAAGGTAGGCTTCAGCTTTCTCCAAGTTTACAGCGTCGGAACGTAGAACTGGGCCAACGATTCTTTCTGAGGCTTTTCTTTTGTTTAATGGTCTGCCTCCTAAGAATTCGTTGAAAGAGGGCATTATAAAAAGTTGGCGTGTTTTCGGCTTAATCTTATAGTTTTTCATCAACGCCTTTTCCGGAGTTTCTTCTATCTTTATTTTGTGTTTTTGCAGCAAAACTTTTGTTAACTTGATGTTATCACAACTTGCCTTTATCCAAACTTGTCTTGTTATTCTAAAACCCGCTGGGTCTCGAAAAACCACTACAGGGTGAACATGCCCCATTACTAAAGTTTTGCACTTTAAAAGCGTTGGCGAAGGCCATCGATGCCCGTGGAAAAAGCCGACATCGCCTATTGCTACTCCTGTTGCTGGAAGGATTTTGATTTTTTCTGGAAGTAAAGGTTCAAGGTTGCCGTCGTGATTGCCGCGGATTATGCACACTTCTGGTACCGTCTTTTTTATTTGATTGAAAAAATCTGGTATGTCTTGCCATTCACCTATCTCGGCTTTTGCCACAGTATGCTTTACATCGCCTAAAACCAGCAGTTTTTCAGGCTTGTATACGGAGATAAGGTTTTTCAGTTTTTTGAGGAGTTTCGGCATTTGTGTTGGAACGTGTATGCCTCTTTCGGAAAGAGCTATTTCCCAGCCTATGTGCAAATCTGCGATGACTAATACTTTGGTTTTTTGTGTTTTTATTAAGGCTGCGGGATGTGAAGGTACGGGTGTTATCATAGTTTTTCCTTTCAAAGTTTGATAGTTTCAAGGATTATTTTGTGGATTTTGGGGTTTGCCGCTATAAAAGCTACTTTCTGTTTAGGGTCTAATCTTACTTTAAGCGGACTTCCTTCTGGCGATGTTATTTTTCCTCCTGCTTCTTTTGTTATCAGCCATGCAGCAGCCATGTCTGTTGTGCGAAGTTTTCCGCGTATGTCTATAAAGGCGTCTATTGTTCCGTCGGCAACATAACAAATTTCCAAGGCGTTGGCTCCTAAATGGCGTATGTGTTTTGTTTTCTGTATAAGTTTCGTCAACTTTGGCGCGACTTTCTTGATTTTGTAGGTGTTTAGGTCTACGCCTATGACAGCTTCTTCTAGAGCAGTGTTTTTCGACGGATGTATTTTGCTGTTGTTGCGGTGTGAGCCTTTCCCTTTTTGAGCAGTGTAGGTTATGTTATGGAAAAGGTCGGCAACCAAGGCTGTGTGCACCGTGTTTAAGACTTGTTTTGTTGACACGGCGATGGATGTGGCGTAGAAAGGTATGCCTCGGGTAAGGTTTGTTGTACCGTCTATCGGGTCTACAGTTAAAAAGTTTTCATCTGGGTTTTCACCGTGTTTTATTATGCCAGATTCTTCGCTGATGAGTGTGAATGATACTTTATGCTCTTTTAATGTTTCTATTATGGCTTTTTCGGCTGCGAGGTCGATTTGTTTTATGGGGTCGCCGCCTGCTCCTATTCCAAGGTTTGGTTGTGGTTTTTTCAGCGTTTTTAGGAGAGGTTTTATTTGTCTCTGTATGTTGTTTTTGCATTGAATGAGAATTTTTAGCCAATCGGAATTTTTTGTCATTTCCTTTGCTCCATGGGTTTTATACTATTGTTTTTGATAAAGCTTTGCCGAGACGATTTTTACAAAATAGGGTAGTTAAAATGAATTGAATAATGTTATAGAAGAGTTTTCTGAAAAACAAGCTCATAATTCATTTAAACAAACTGCGTACAAAGTATATGACTGTCGGAGGATATATAGACGACATCGAAAATTGCGAAGGTCCTAGAGTTTCTTAAGGATGGAAAATGGCACAGTATAGAAGAGGTGCAAATGAAGTTAGGGTTAGATAAAGAAAGTTTTCTAAAAATTTTTGGTTTTTTAAAAGAGTATAATTTTATAGTTGTAGATGAGGCTGAAAGTAAGATTAAACTTGAGGAAAGTGTGAGAAAGTTTTTAGTGCAAACTGCTACTTCATAAGAGCCATTAGGTTTTTGTAAGCTTTCAAAAATTTCTTTCCCTTTTCTGTAATCTTGTAAACAGGAGTGGGGTTAGAATTTTCATTTACAACGTATAAGAGTCCTCTGTTTGTTAGAAAATGCAGATAATATTTTAGTTGTCTGAAACTTAGATTGCATCGATACATGAAATAGGTCTTTTTCATACTGCCATAAGAGTTTTCTAAAATGTCTGCCATTATGTCTAGACGTCCGCGATGATTATTTCTGATAGTTTCTTTATCGCGAATCAACAAACTAATCATCTTTTAGAAAGTTGTTAGACTCCCTTCTCCCCACTAGAATTAGCGAGAAACGGAAATTTAAAGGTTCTGAGAAGAGAATGTGAAAGCAAAAATTGGAGGAAATAAAATTTTGGGGTTTTCTTTAGTGGAGTTTTTTTAAGATTTTTCCAAAGTCTACATCTTTATCGGCAAAGATGCTTATTCTATTTTCATCAACAGTGAGGGAAAGAACTTTTATGTCTTTTCCTTCTACGACGATGTTATGGGTTTCTCCTAGGTTAAAGAGTTCTGAAAGTTCTTCGCTTGCTTCAAGTGCTGAAGAGGATAGGATGGCGTAGTCAATTATTTTTGTTGGGTCTTTTAGGTCTATGGCTGCTGATGTGGAGTTTCTTAGGATGTATCCGATGACTCCTTCGTAGGTTTTTATTTCCTCCAGATTCTCGCGCAGTTTAGTTTCAGGTGTGGCTTCTTCTATGGCTAGGGGTTCTGTTTCTGTGACGATTTCTTTTGAGCTTTTCTTTTTCTTAACCATGGGTTTTCCCTCAATAGATTATTGGTTTAACGCGTACAAGTTCACCCTTTTTGATTTCTAGGGCTGACTGGATTTTTTCTGGCATTTGTATGATGCCTTTTCCCTCGTATTTTGAGCTTTTGATGGGCTTTACTTTGCATTGGGTCATTTTTCCATCGAAAGTTTCGATTTCTACTTCTCCGATTTTCTTGCCTTCGTAGAGTTCTTCCCATTGAGATAGTATTTCTCTGTCAATGCGTACGGTGTCGGAGGGCACTAGCAGGCCGCCTAGATTTTCGACGATAAGCTGGTTCATGGGGGTTTCTGGCTGAATTTCGGGTTCTACTGTTTCTTCTTCAAGTTTTTCTGTTGTGAGTTCTTCGGTCAGTTCTTCGGTTTCTTCTATGGGTTCTGGTTCTTCAAGTTTAGCTTCAGGTAGTTGTAAGGTGTTTTTGAGGGGGGTAGGGGAAATTTTCTCCAGTAGCTTTAGAACTGTGGGAACGAGGACGCGGGTTACGGTGTTTACATACTGTATATCTGCTTTTTTGGACGTAACCGTGACTAGGTAAGTGTCATTAACTTTTGAAACGTAAACTCTACCTTTACTGGCTTCTAGGGTTATGCCTTCAATACCGCCTATAGCTTCAGCCTTTTCCAGTATGCCGTCGAAAGAGTCTACAACACGTACCATGGTTTTTTCTGGCGTGTCTTCGTCTCCAGCGATTATTTCGCCGTTTTCTTTGAACATGAAAGTGTTGGTTATGTCAGGGCATACATTTTGGATTTCGTTTAGGGTGGTTTTTAAGGCAAACGCGTATACGTCTTCTGTCATGGTTTTTCACGTCCTTGGGCATGTTTAGGAAAGTTTGAAGAGTATGCGTTCTGGTACGCCGTCGTTTTCGACTACAAGGTATTTTAGTCCTTCAGTGTCGCCTAGCTGGTCTAGCCATTTTAGGGCTTCACGGGCTTTCTGTAACACTAGTAGTCTTTCCTGGTGGCTTCGCACAACTTCTTCTATGACTGTGAGTTCATGGAATGGATTAGCATCCAAGACTATGCTTAAATTGCCAACGGTGATTTCGCCTAGGCTTTCAGTTACAGCCTTTTTCCCTGCTAGCTTCATGACGACTTCGCGGATTTTTTTGGATTTTTCGGCTAAAGATCTGATGTCGTCTAGGCGGCGTAGGTATTCGCCTAATGTGCTTTTTGTTTCGGATATTTCCTTTTCTAGGGTTTCAGCTATTTCTTCTGCTGAACTGTATTCTTTTATTTCTACTACCATTACTACCATTTTGTTTGGACACCTCCAGAGAGGGGAAACAATAGAGGGGAACTGGTTTGGTTTTTAACTAACCCTACCCCCAATCTCAACAAACCTACGAAGATGGAGCAGTTGCTGTATAATAGAATTGATTGCCCTTTGACGTCACAACTTTGATTTCATAGTTGTATCCGTTAGACCATGTGTGACTTACTTTAATTTCTGCTTGAGAGTTTGCACTTATAGTCTGGCCAGTGCTCCATTTGAGGGCACCATTCACCCAGATTTCATTTATAGTGATTGGTGACGTACCAGTATTCTGTAAGGTTACGTTAATGTATTGATTCCCAGAGAGGAATTCTACGTTTGTTATTTTTAGTTCTTCTGTTCCCATGAATGTGAATGTTAGGGCTCCCATCCATGCGGCTACGGCGATGCTTACGGCGACTGTTACTGCGATGAGTATGATTGATGCTACGACGGGGCTTA
>PIXZ01000039.1 GCA_003601605.1 Candidatus Bathyarchaeota archaeon | reverse complement strand
TCATAATGCGTATAGTTCACAAGGCGGGAAAACACGTCAGCATAGCCTTCCCAATAGTTGACGTAACCCTACCCGAAAAACATCGTTTAGCGGTATCCTTCGGAAAAGAGACAACCCCTTCAGGAACCGCTTTCACCATAAGAAAGTTCCGCAAAGACCCCTTCACTATAATAGACCTGATTGAAAACGAAACCATAAACGAGAGCATAGCCGCCTACTTGTGGCTTTTAATGGAAAACAAAATGTCCCTAATGATTATCGGAGCGACAGGTGCTGGAAAAACAACAGCCCTAAATGCTATTGCATGCCTCATAAGACCAAGCCACAAGATAATATCCGTAGAAGAAGTAGCGGAAATAAACCTGCCCCATGAAAACTGGACATCCACTATTGCAAGGTCTGGCTTCGGAGTGGAAGGCGAAGGCGAAATCACCCTTTATGACCTGATTAAATCCGCTGTAAGACATCGCCCAGACCTCATAATTGTAGGCGAGATTCGAGGAGAAGAAGCGTACGTGCTGTTTCAGGCCCTTGCCACAGGACACGGAGGCTTATGCACACTGCACGCTGAAGACGTGGACACAGCTATAAAAAGGCTTACTCAACCGCCTATGAACATCCCATCATCCATAATTCCGCTAATGAACTGTGTCATAAACGTTAAACATGTTAGAACGCCAGTTTTCCTAGAATCTGGAAAGCGCCTATCCAGCAGAAAATTCATAAGTGTTTCAGAAATAAAGGATGCAAACACTTTCCAAGAAGTTTTCAGCTGGAACCCTTCTACAGACACTTTCCAGGAAAATCTTGCTGAAAGCTATCTTTTGAAGAAAATGGCAACCAGCCTCGATATACCCATAGAAAAGCTGATTGACGAGCTTGAATACCGTAAAAGAGTTCTCCTACACATGGTTGAACATAATATTCGCGACTATAGAAGCGTAAACAAAGTTTTAAGCAAATACTATAACAATCCGCAGCTTTTCCAAAAGGAGTTTTTGGAGAAACCTAAGTGGTGAGAAAATGCAATTGCAAATGAAAGGTCCAAAAATATTGAGGTGGGCGCTGAACCTATTTCGTAGAGAGGAAACTGCGGAAATAGACCGTGAATTACCCTTTGCCGCTCTTCTCTTTACTTTGCTATCTGCAAGCGGCGTTACAATTTACGAAAGCTGGAAAAAACTTTGCAGCATAAGTCTGCTTCCGACATTTCAGAAAGAAGCTAAAGAAATAGTTAGGCAGGTTGAAGTTTTAGGCTATGACCCCTTGACAGTCATGTACAGAAGAGCAAACAAAACAAGGTCGAAGAATTATCGCGAATTTCTTTTAGGTTATGTTTCATCGGTAAGAAGCGGCGGAAACGTGGTAAACTACCTTAAAAGCAAACTTCGTTCAATCTTTGAAGTTCAAAGCGCATCTGCTATCCGTTCGATTGAAAGGCTTGGCACACTGGTGGAAGCTTACGCTGTTATGCTGATTGTAACATTATGCTCATACATCCTCTTCATAATATTCGCTACAACATCCGTTTTCGAACCCATGAAAATGAGTGGAACACCCGGCATATCGCCCGCAATAGTGTGTGTTCTCATATTCTTTGTTACACCCATGGTTTCCATAATCTTCATGGTTATAGCTCATGCTGAAAGAAAAAGCAATCTGGTGGGACTTCGTAGACCCTACTATGCAGCCATTCTGCCATTAATCATTGTTTCAGCCTTCACAGCCTTACTAGCCTACTTGCCCATGCTCGATTTTCTCAAAACTCCTCAAACATTTCCGTTGGTGACCACTGTCTGCCTCTTGGCAATATCTATTCCCCCAGCCATTGTTTACATGAAAATAGCCAAAATCAACAGCGACGCAGAAAATTCCATACCAAGCTTTCTCAGAGACGTAACAGAGGCAAGAAAAATTGGGCTTTCACCAGAAAAAAGCATAATCCACGCCACAAAAAGGACGGGTTATGGAAGATTCACAGAAACATTGCAGCTTATAAGAAGCCAGATGGAATGGGGGGTCTCCCTAAGAAAAATATTCACCAATATTAAAAGGAAGATTCAAACGTGGCCTGTGCTGGTTAATTTTCTGATACTTGTAGAAACCATAAAAATTGGTGGAGGCTCTGCGGCTGCTCTAGAGATATTAACGGATTACAGTGAAAAACAGAAAGATGTGGAAGTGAACAAGAAGTCTCTTCTAAGGCCATATGTGATTTTGGCTTTCATATGGAGCATTCTTATAGCCTTGACTACAACCATGGTTGCCATGGCGGTCTACGCCCTAACACAAATTTCCCTTCCAGGAGCCACAGCCCTACCGCTTGAAGTCATGGAAAACCAGGTGAACCTATTTTCCATCGGCATAATACTGCAGTGTTGGCTTTCAGGCTTTTTCGTTGGCAAGGTGAATGAAGGAACTTTTGCTGCGGGCTTCAAGTATTCCGCCTTGCTTGTGCTTACAGCCTATATTTCGCTTTTGCTTTCTCAGAACTTTCTAGGCGGCATGTACGGCATAGTCACTTGAAGGTGGGTTAAAAGTTGCCAGCAATTTCCATTGACACTTTTTTCGCCTGTTCTTTAATGGTTATTTTGGTTGTTTCAGCCATGGCTAGCACTTCAAAGCTTCTCTACCCCTACTTGAACAACGGTTTAGACGAAAACATTAGAGAAAGGTATCGAGAAATTTCGAAGTATATGCTGTTAAACGTGGGTGAGCCCGAAAATTGGGGACAAAACTCACAAGGTACGCCTGAAACTTTTGGTTTAGCGAAAGCTGGGGCTTTTAACGCGTATGAGTTGGATGTAGATAAGGTTTCAAGGCTTAACAGTGAAAACCTTTACGCGTTAAGTTATGCCGACATTTTTCTAGCCCTAAAGATGAGTGATGTGTCGTTTAGAATTGAGATAAAACCGATTTTTGAAGTTTCCATAAATTTAACAGCGTCTTTTAACGAGACAGACAGTAAAATCTATCAGTTTGAAATTTTGACCGAGAAGCATGGAAGTAGAGTCCAAGCAAATCTTAAATGCTACGTTATTGCAGAAAACTATTTTAACACTACAGACACCGTGCAGTCCAGTGGCAGAACAAGTCTAAACATAACCCTTTCAAACAATGTTAACGGGCCAGCCCTTCTAATAGTCTTGGCAAAAAGCATATACGAACAAGGAATAACGTCTTTCAATGCTTACGCTTTCGCCCACAATTCTGCAGAGTCCCATCCCAAAGGAACATTTCTGAAGCTTAGCCCAGTAAACTACAATTTAACCGCATCCTTTCAGTATTCAGAAATAGTTTTACAAGACGCTTATGCCTTAACCTTTAACTATAATTCTTCTTTAACGCAAACTGGGAACAACAACCAGTCAGCCACATACAACATCCCACGTTTTCTGGACTCTAGCCCCATAATAATCGTTGTAACTGGGCAGAACTCCACAGACTTCTTTATTGAATGGACGGCTTATCCGCAGATACCCTTCAGAATAGGCGCAGACTTCTCCAACTCTCAGACGCTATCCAATGTTTTCAGCTACACATACACCGTCTCCATAGACTCTGCACTTTATCAGTGTAATATCTGGCTCGGAGGACCCAACCAATGAAAAACCAGAACAAGGGACAAATCAGAATAATCGAAGCCTTTTTGGCAGTGCTAATAATTTTTTCAGCATTCGCTGTTTCTGCTAATCTTACAGTTTCACAGAAAGAGACAAGGCACAATGAGCTTGCGGCTTTAGGGTTGCAGACGCTTATGAAGCTGGATTCAGACGGAAACCTAAGCTGTCTCATTGATTCTGGCGATTGGTTCTCGCTGAGAGAAGCCTTAAAACTCGCTTTACCATCTGGTGTAGTCTTTAATCTAACAGTTTATAATGAGCAGATGCAACAAGTTAACACTGAAGTTATTTCCAACGGTGCATTCAGCAGCCAAGACATCGCTTTCATAGAATATTTGTGCACGTCAGAAAACCCAGTCTTCCGCTGTTACATACTGCACCTTTACTTGGGGGTGGCTTCATGAAAAGGTTTAGGTCAAACAGTTCAGGACAGCTTTTAATAGTGGCTGCCCTAGCCATAGCTATACTTATCGCTTCAACAACCCTTTACGTTTACGAACTTAGTAAAGAACAAACGGGTGCAGGGCCTCCAGCTATGAACGATTTTATTCTTGCTGTAAAACAGAATACTAGGAAAGCGCTGATAAGTGCGCTTGCAAACTTTTCTAACGGCGGCGAAAACACAGTTTTAACTGAAGATTTAAGCGAGTTTGCGCAGGTTTTGATAAGTCTGAAAGTTCCAGGAGTTTACAAGCTAACCTATACCGTACTGAACAGTTCTGGATATGAAAACGGGTTTCGACTTTCATGGAACACAAATAACATTGGCTCTTCAAGCGCCTACGCAAATTTCACTTTGGAAGCCTACGAGATTCCTTCAAACATAACCTTACAATACGCTGTAAACATAACTACAACCGTAACCTTGCAGGGTTCCTACACTTTAACTGGAACAGAAAAAAACGTAACCCTAACATGCAAAGTATTTAATGAAGAAGAACCTTCCCTAGCTAAAAACATAACCGTATACTATGAAGACGCTGGAAGCTGGATACAAGCTAACGCGTCCAACAATCTTATAATAACCAATTATGGAAACGGAACCTACACAATAAACTTCACCGTTCAAACATCATCGAATGTTTTGCAAGTTTCCGCCCACGTCTATGATTTACGCGGCATTTTCACTCGAGTAAACGCAACTTGTTCATCCGCCTAGTAGGAAATTTTGCCAAAGTCTTTCGAGTTGCTTAAATACTTTGCAAAACTCTTTTAGAAAAGAGAAAAGGGCTAAGAAGGCTGTTGTATGATTGAGAAAAACCAGTGGCGCAACCTTTTCGTTCTTGTAAAACTTGCGGAGATGGGAGCCCACCGCAGAACAGCGAAGATTTCAACAGAGTATTTAGCTGGAAAACTTGGAGTTTCTCAACAAACAGCCTCACGCTACCTCATCGAATTAGACGATAAAGGATGGATTAAAAGAACAATAACGCCTGAAGGATGCCTAATAAAAATAACCGATTCGGGAGTTAAAGAGCTTAAAACACTTTATTCACAGTTGCATTTTCTAATGGAAGCCACCTATCCACCCTCAATCACTTTGGAAGGCATAGTTTTCACAGGACTAGGTGAAGGAGCCTACTACATCTCAAAAGACAAGTACCGCAAACAATTCATCGAAAAGCTTGGTTTCGACCCCTACCCAGGCACGTTAAACCTTAAGCTTAAAACAGACTACGATGTTAAAACCCGTTCAGAACTTGAAACCTACCCAGCCATTGAAGTGGAAGGCTTCACAAACGAGAACAGGTCTTTTGGACCCGTGAAATGTTATCCAGCAATAATACAGAACAAAGTGAAAGGCGCCATTGTCACAGCCTTAAGAAGCCATTACGATGCTTCAGTAATAGAAATCATCGCACCAGTTTTTCTTAGAAAACATTTCAACCTTAAAGACGGGCATAAGGTGAAAGTGGAAGTTTTAACACTGCCCTAAACCACGCTTAATAGGAATAACGATACTCGTAAGCGTATACCACTTTAAACTTGCGTTTTACAGCCAACAAGTAACCAATCAATAAACCAGCAACCAAACCGCCCAAATGAGCTAAAAAGTTTACATTCGGACCCCAACTAATCATCAAAAGAAAAAATGCATACATCAAAGCGCTTAGAATAGACTGCCCTATCGCGCGTCTAACATAAATTGCAACGGCGCCGAACATTCCGAAAATTGCACCAGACGCCCCAACAGAAACTAGTTGAGGTCCAAGAAGAAGTGTTAGCAAGTTTCCTGTTAAACCGCTTAGTAGGTAAATGAGAAAGTATTCTGGAGTTGAAAACAATTCTTCTGCTCTTAAACCGAAAATAAGTAGAAACAACATGTTTCCGAATAGGTGTAGGAGGTCAGCGTGAATGAATATGGCTGTAAAGAGCTGCCAATACGCTCCTTCGTAGACAAGAGCGTTTACCTGTCCATATACTCTGATAACCGAATCGCTTGTTTCTATGAAGTTGTTTCCAATTATAGATGTGTAAACATAAACGGCCAAGTTTAAGGCGATGAGAATGTAGGTTGGCATATACTTTTTAGAAGTCTTATACATACCTTTTCATCTTTTGTAATGTTCAATAATTTTCTGCTTAATCTTAGAAGAACTGTCCAGCTCGTCTTCCCCAAACTTTCCAATCTTCACAATTTTAATCTTTAATCCTTTTTCTTTCACGTAATTTCTTACAGCTTGCTCCATACCAGTCATGTGACTATCATGACCAACCGCGATGATGTCTGGCCTGATTTTTTCGATAACTTTTCCCATGTTAAACTCTTCGTAACCAAGAATGGCGTCATCAACAACTTTTAAAGACTCTACAAGAGCTCTTCGCTGATTTTCAGGCATAATGGGCTTGCTACCTTTTCTTTTTTCCACAGTGCTATCTCTAGCCACTATAACTATTAATTTAGCATTTGGTCCCCCAGCCTTTTTCGCTTCTTCCAAAAATCTCACATGACCCAAATGCAGCAGGTCAAATACGCCGGAAGCTAAAACTACTTTACGTTTTCTTTCTCTTCTTTCGTTGGCCATTCAAACTTCACCGTTCCCAACATTCTTAAAGCGTCAAGTAAGCCTTCACAATAGGCGACAGAAGCAAGGCTTGTCTCAAATTTGTTTTCCTTCCTATAATATTTTGCATCTTCAAGATAGGCTTTAGCATATTCTAAAACTTTTCTAACAATCTCCGCATCAACAGTTACAGCATTTTTTACGATTTCCACTTCATTAAAAACGTGCTCAGCCGAAACAATGTACTTTGAAACAAGTGCTTCTAAACTCATTTGACAAACTTCCTTAACTCTTCTGGAGCGTCTGCCAGCACTATTAAGGCTTCTACCTCCATAAAATGAAGCTCTCCGGGGAAAACAATGCTGTATGGCGGTTTTCCAAAATCGTAATTTAACAACTCTTTCACATAGTCAGCCTTAACCGCTGGATTGTCGCTTCCAGCTCTTGCTATTCCAACAGCCAAAGTTTCCATAGTAACTATTCCCTCCCTTCTTTGCTCTTCCATCTTCAAAAGAGCCTCTAAACCTTCGCGGATGCTTAAAAAACGTTTTTCTTCTGCCTTAATGTCAAGTAAGCATAGAGTGTGAAGCCCTAGACCTTTGTTCTGGGCAATTACATTGTAGCATGTTTCTGGAGGGGTTTCGCTTGGAAAGGGTATTGTCACGGTTTTTCCAAACTTGTAATTGTGCAAGCCTGACAAGCCTATAACAGCGGAAATTATGGAGGCGCCGTGAACTACGCGGGTTCTGATTCCACGTTTTTCAGCCTCTATCCTTAAAGCGATATGCGTAGTAGCCACAAGAGGGTCGCCTGGAACAAGCAAAACAGCCTTGCCTTTTTCGGCTACGTCTAAAATAATCTTTCCGTTTTCCTCTTCAAGCTGTTTTCTAGAAACCACATGAAGCTTTTTGTTTACGATTTTTTCAAGATTTTTCACAGACAGATTTGGCATAAGGCTTGTGTAAAGCTCTACAAAAACCGCATCCGCGTTCTTCGTCTCTTCTAAACCTTTTAGACTTATACCTTTCTCATCATACAGCCCCAAACCAACAAACACAAACTCGCCCAAACCCTAACCTTCCCACCAACAAGACAATTAAACAAACCTTAAAGCTGTTATTATTGTTATTCCAAGAAACAAAAACAAGAACGTAAGCAGACTTCCAAAACAGCAATATAGCAGCATTTAAATGCGTATTTTAAGAATTTAACATGAAAGAGGGCCCGTAGCTCAGCAAGGTAGAGCGGCGGACCAAACCGCTGCGCGGGGTGGGTTGAGGCTCTTAACCCGTAGGTCCCGGGTTCAATTCCCGGCGGGCCCGCCATACACGAGGCTTTTACCCCGTAGGAGTTCTTTTGAAAGTTTGTTTGTGCGGTCATTGAACCTTGGACCTACAGGGCTTTCTAGAGAGGAGTTTTTGAGGCGTTGGGGTGAGTGGGGTGCTTTGCGGGAGCGTCGGAAGTGGGCGGAGTATTGGCGTAGTGTGGAGTTGCAGGTTCCTTTGGCTTGTCGGGAGAAGATTTTGAAGGCTGGGGTGGTTTTGCAGCGGAGGGTTGAAAGAGGCAGACTTATTGAGCGGAAAGCGAGGCAGTATTACCATATTCTTTTGAAGTTGGGAATGCTAAGCAAGGGACAAATGGATAATGTGAGAAGATGGCATGCTCCTCTTCCGAAAGAGAAAATAAGGAAAATTGACATCAAAAGTAGGCGAGGCTTTCCAAGAAGTGGCCGAGGTGAGGTAGCCTGGTAGCCTACAGGCCTGTGGACAAGAAAATGGCGGAAAGCCTGGCGCCCGGGTTCAAATCCCGGCCTCGGCCCCACACCTAAAATCTGTTTTCGGAAACCAACTAAAAGCTAATAGGTTAATCTTTTCTTATTTAATTACATGGAGTTAACAACATAATGCAGAGGAAAAGACTGGTTTTCCCCTTCTCCGCTATAGTAGATTTAGAAAAGCTTAAGCTAGCCATTTTAATAAATGCGATAAACCCTAAAATCGGCGGTCTGCTCATAAGAGGACCGAAAGGCTCTGGTAAAAGCACTATTGTAAGGGCGTTAGCAGACATTCTTCCAAAAATAACCGTTGTCAAGGGATGCCCCTTTAACTGTAATCCTTATGACCCCTCTAACATGTGCCCCAAATGTAGTGAAAGATACAAAAAGGGTGAAAATCTGCCAGTTGAAGAAAGAGAGATGGTTGTTGTTGACCTGCCTTTGGGCGCCACTGAAGACCGTGTGGTTGGCAGTTTAGACGTGGAAAAAGCCATAAAATATGGAATAGAAGCCCTTGAACCCGGAATCCTCGCAGAAGCAAACCAGAATGTATTGTACGTGGATGAGATTAATTTGCTACCAGACCACATCGCCGACGACCTTTTAGACGCTGCAGCCACGGGATGGAACATCGTTGAAAGAGAAGGAATATCCGTGAGCCACCCCTCCCGCTTCATATTTGTTGGAACAATGAACCCTGAAGAAGGAGAGCTAAGACCCCAACTCCTAGACCGCTTCCCCTTATCCGTGACGGTTGAAAGAATAAACTCTGCAAAAGACAGAATGGAAATAGTCAAGAGAAACATGGAATTCGAAGCAGACCCTGAAAAATTTTACAAAAAATTCAAGCCTATGCAAACGGAACTGCAAAAGAGAATAATAGACGCAAGAAAAGTGTTAAACGAAGTAGTTATCCCAGAGGAGACTCTTGAAGGCATTTGCAAGGCCTGTGTGGAATTAAAAGTTGACGGTGTACGCCCAGACATAGTTATTGCAAAAGCTGCAGCAACGCTAGCAGCCTTTGAGAATAGAAAAGAAGTCACTTTAAACGACGTTCTTGTCGCAGCAGACCTTGCCCTAAGTCACAGAACAAGAGAAGGCGGATTCCTAGAGCCAGCAGCCCCGGAAGAAATAAGAGAAACATTCACTGCAACGTTAAAGAAAGTCTTTCAATTCGAAAAAACCGGTGAAATGTCGAAAAAAGAAGTTAAAAAAAGAGGATTTTTCAAAGGAAAAACTTTGTTCTGGGTTAAAAAAGACGCTACGAAGGAAGAGGAAGAGAAAGCACATAAAGATAATCTGTACAGGAAAATGCGTAGAATCCAGATGAAACTTATGCTTCTTCTTAACAGATTTACAGGCGGTGTGCTCCACGGTATAGGGAAAAAATTGAAAAAAAGCCCAAAAAACGAGCCTATAGCAGAGGGTTTTCAAATAGGTTCGCGAAAATTGAAAGGAGAAACTTATGAAGAAGATATCGGCAAAAAAGGCGAAAAAAAGGGTTACCCTACAGTCAGCGATGTTGCCAAGTTAACAGAAGTTTCTAAAGGGGTCCCCCTAATCGACTCCTACAAAGCGAGGATTGTTTCGCCTTCAAAATTTTTTCTAAAAATGAAAAGTTTCAAGACAAAACAGAAAAGTGTTCATGCTGGAAAGCATGCCAAAGCAGTAACATCTCTTCACCGAGGTAGACAATATGGGTGGAAACTGCCACGAGAAAAGCCTCTGGACATACATATGCCTGCAACAATTCGTGCAGCAGCTAGAAAACAGAAAAATCGCGAAAAAAGCATGCAGACAGCATTAAAAATTCTCTTTGAAGATGTGAGAGAAAAGCTAAAAGTTTACAAGGCTCCCGTGACAATGGTTTTTGTTATCGACCTAAGTGGTTCAATGATTTTCAACCTTGAAGCTGTTAAAGAAGCCTTGCTAAAGCTTCACAGCGAGGCTTACAGATACAGAGACCGTGTTGGAATTGTTGCTTTAAAAGGCATGGGAGCCACTATTGTGCAGCATCCAATAACAAACCTGAGGGTTGTGGCTAATAAACTTGTAAACTTGAAAATAAGTGGTTATACTCCACTAGCTACAGGAATGCTAAAAGCTTGGGAAGTTTTAAAGGAAGCAAAAAGAAGAGACCCTTCAACTATACCGCTTATGGTAGTAATAACCGATGGGAATGCAAATGTTCCTTTAAAAAGAAGTTTAGAAACAGGTGAAATTCGAAATATAGAAGAGGTTCGCGTTATTGTCCGAGAATATGAAGATTTGGCAACAATAGATGTTATATCCGTTTCAAAAATGATTAAACGAGAAGGAATTCACACAATAGTAATAAACACAAATCCCCACATGTATGGTCGAGACACCTACGGTTTTACTGTAACAAACATTATTGCCACAATCACCAATGGAACTCATCACATTGTTGGTAGATTAGCCACAAAGGAAGACGTTGTAAAAAATATGATTGAACGAATAAAAGAAGACCAGCAGAAATATTTCCATAACATAGCCTATTAACTAGCAGATGCTGAAAATGTGGACGGACAAAAGAAGTGGAAAGATAGCAATAGTCGCTCATTGCCTACTGAACCAGAACTCCCGTGCCCAGGGACTAGCAAAAAAACCAAATACAATAATAAAAGAAGTCATAAATTTTCTTATGCGCAACAATATTGGTATAATTCAAATGCCATGCCCGGAAATAGCCTACGCAGGCGTTCTACGCGAACCACGAACAAAAAATGAGTATAACACCAGCTTATTTCGAAAGCTTTGCAGAAAAATCGCAAACGATACGTTCCACATAATTAAAAAATACAATAGCCATGGCATAAAAACAGTGTTCATACTTGGTGTAGAAGGCAGCCCAAGCTGCGGCGTAAACGAAGTTTCTGGAATTCTAATAGAAGAATTAAAAATCTTGCTCACTGAAAACCAGCTTACAATACCAATCTACGGCATACATCTCGAAAATCCCAAAAAAGACATCATCAACCTAGAAAAACTATATAGAAATCTACATAAACATTAATAGCTCTCAAACAATATGGGAAACAAATGCCTCCAATACTTTGCAGATTAGGACTACATAAATGGCGAAATTACGGAGAAAAAGTCCTCATAGTTTGGGAAGAACCCGGCTTAATACCTTTTACTAAAAAAGAAATGAAAAAACTCGTCTATTGTAAAAGAGAATGTTTAAGATGCGGAATAAAAGAAAAAAGAAAATTTCTAGAAAATATTGATGGAACACTAGCTGCAGCGGGATGGGAAAGAATAGAACCCACAGAGAATAATTCTGTTAAGTGCTAAAGTGGAGGCTTCAAAAGCTTTCTTTCCTTAATATTTTTACGCATCCAGTTTTCAAATTCTCTAGACGGAGGACTAGTTTCAAAAAGTTTCTTCCGTCTAGCTTCCAAAAACATATTCTTCACATCTAAGTATTCCGCTGCAGTTAAGACCTTATGACCCTTAGAAGATGCTTTCCCAAAAATCGCTCTACATTTTTCAAACCAATTTTCATCTCTCAAAATGTGATGTTCAAGGATAATAATTGGAACTTTTTCGGCAAGTTTTTCCAGATGAGTCATTCCGACCCGAATTTGCTCGGTTTCAACCTTAAACCTTTCCAAGTACAAGGGTGGGCCTCCAATTATTAACAGTTTAGGCTTCTCATCGAGAATTAGTTTAAGCGTATGTTCGTACATGGGTCCCTGAACATCTGGCGCAAACATGAACTTTTCTCCTTCATGTTCTATTGTTGTCATTAAAACCCATCCGAGAGCTGAATTCTCTGGCCCGTGGAAAACTGGTTCTGAAAACTTAACTTTGGTTTCTCCGAAACTGAAACTTTTCCCATCAGCGGTTTCTAATTTTTCTACGAATTTTCCGCATGTCTTCTGAAAAATCCAGCTTCTTCGTCTCTGGCTAAAATTTATCTTTTCTTTAGGGTTTTTCATTAAAACAGTTTTTCCTTCATAAATCTGGCTCGCGGTTTCATTTTGCGCTGTCCAGTTGCATAGCCAATCCTCAAAGTAAGGTGTGTGATGGTCAAAATGGTAGTGGCTTATGGTTACAATTTCCGCTTTTTCAGCAGCCTTTGCGATTCTTTTACGAGCTTTGGTAATGGCTTTGAATTCTAAAGGATGCGGAGGCAAACCGAAACGTTTAGGACAAAGCGAAACCCCAGCGTCCAAGAGAATTTTGACATCTGGCGTTTCAACATAGGTGCACATGGATCTTACGCCAAGACTTTCCGCTGCTAAAGGAATTATTCGAATACTCTTAAACATTATTAATCAACAGCTTAAACTTTGTACAGCAAAAAGTTATTTGTATCTTTACTGGTCTAATAAGTGATAACCATGACTAAGTCGATCATGGTGTTCATAAAGGGAAAATGGATTGTTAAACCATTCAGTTCTGCGTCAAAAGCATGGGCGTGGGGCGGTTGGGCTCCAAAAGATAAGTTCGAAAAATTTGTGTCAAGAGAAGACACTTTAGCATTAAAGGTCGCGAGGGAAATAGCTGAAGAATGTGAATTAAAACTCGAAGTTCGCGATCTTGCAAGCTTGAGAGGATGGATCTCTGCTCGAATTAACAGAGTGAAAAACACGCCGACAATCATTATTAATAATCAACGGATTGAAGGAGTGCCAAGTAAAGATAAACTCTTAGGGACTATAGAAAAAATAAAGAAAAATGACTGTGAATAAATCCTTTGTTCCTAAAGCGCAGCGGCAGCAGAGTCGCAATATTAATAAATCGCAGAGAGTCAACATTTAAAAGGCGTGGCGATGACGACTCTGGCCCCGCTGAATCCCTGAATGATTGGGATCTTGAGAGGGTTGTTCAAACCTTAATTTGCGAACAATCCCAAGAATGCGGGAGCCCGCCTATCTTAAGACCGATTAAAGATTCAAGAAGTAAATTATAAGCATAAAAACGCCAGCAATTATCAAAATTAAAGCTATTCTAGTAAACCCTTTGGCTTTCCAAGCGTCTCTTCTAAAACTTTCTCTCGGCCCCAAGGTACCTCTACCGAATAAAGCGTCGGCTATGGAAGACAGAATAGCTGCTTTTTGGCTCCAAAGGTTAATTCCTCCTCTACCTAATAATAACAAAAAACCCAAAATGAGAGAACAAAGGCCTTCGATAAATAAAATATCGGTTGGCGAAAAACTTGAGTTAGAAAAAACTATTAAATTGATGCCATAAGTGATTATTGTAATTATAAACGAAATCCCTGAGAAAAATAAAAGGTTGAACAAGATTGCGCTGTTTTTCACGTTTTATCAACTAGAGAAGGTGACAAAAACGTTATTAAATATTATTCTCTACAACGTGGTTGACCGTAGTCTAAATAAGGTTGTTTCCAGAAAATATGATATGATTGTCATGCGTCTAAAACATTCAATAATTCTGTTCATTTGCTCGCAAGTTCTATGTTTAATAGCAACAGCGTCTGGAAGCATGGTTCCTGAAAGAGTTGAAAATCAATCTTTATTAGGCAGCATAAGTTGGGATAAATATCACAACTACACAGAAATTGAGGAGATCCTCCTAGAAATAAATTCAACGTATCCTGAAATAGCAGATGTTTTCTCAGTTGGTAAGAGCTGGCAAAACAAAACAATCTACTGCCTTAGACTGACAAACGAGAGCGATAATTATCCTAAACCTGCAATACTCTTAGTAGGTTACCATCACACACGAGAACCTATAACAGCTGAACTTGCGTTATACTTTTCTGTTCAACTAGCCACAAACTATGGAAAAAACGAAACAATAACCCGTATGCTTAACAAAACAGAACTCTACATAATTGTAGCCCTCAACCCCGATGGTTTTGAAACAGTGGAGCAAAATGATTGGCAGAGAAAAAATAGTCATCCAACAGACGAAGACCAAGATGGTTTGTTTGACGAAGACCCCCCGGAAGACGAAGATGGAGACGGCAAAGTTGAGTATCTATGGGATTATCACACGGGTTTTGTAAGATGGGAGGGATGGGATAACGACGGAGACGGCGTCAACGGTGAAGACTGGATAGGCGGAGTTGATCTGAACAGAAATTACGGTTACCAATGGAACGCTTCAACACAAAGTGGAAGCCAGAATCCTGAAGATGAAGATTATAAAGGGACTGCTCCATTTTCTGAACCTGAAACAAGAGCCTTAAGAGATCTCGTCATGCAATATGACTTTCGTTACGCTGTAAGCCTCCATTCAGGAGCAGACGTAATTTTATATCCTTGGGGATATACAACTGACCCAGCTCCGGATCATGAAAAATATCAGTCGCTTGCAGTCAACATGTCTGCCCTCGTAAACTCATCATACCAGCAAAGTGGCGAAATGTACACTACAAGCGGAGTTTGGGATGATTGGATGTATGGAAATCAAAGCGTCTTTGCATTTACCTTTGAAATTTTCCGAAACTCCAGTGCATGGACCTATGAGCCCGGACCAGACCCTTACACCACATGGGTGGGGGGAGTATTTGAGTATTTTAATCCCCTTACACAACACATATTAGCTAACATACAACGGTGGGTTCCTGCTCTCTTCTACCTAATAGAAACAGCAATAGAAGAATACTTGCCAGGAGACGTAAACCATGACTATAAAGTGGACATATATGATGTAGTCTCTCTTACCAGCATTTACGGAAGCTGCGTTGGTGATCCCGATTGGAACCCAAAACTTGACCTTCGAAGAGATGGACGAATTGACATTTTTGACGTTGTGATAGTTACAAGCAATTATGGAAGGAGCATAAAAGCGTAGCAAGTTTATTCTTTAAACGGTTTTTCCCATAATTCGAGCGTTCTCTTTTTAAGTTCTCTACGTTTTCTGTGAAGGAACCTGTAAACTATGTTATGGGGGCTTCCGTTTATGAGCATTTGGATTGCTTCTCTTGCTGCTTGCACTTGTTCTATGTCGCCGATTATGCTTACTGTGTGTCCGTAGACGCATATGTTTGTGTCTGTTAACTCTTCGATTATTTTGCGGGTTTTTCCTTCCATTCCGATGATTCTTCCCTTTACGCGTCTTATGTCGGATTCTGATCTTCCGAAAATTGCTCGTAAATCTATAATGTCTAACATAAGATCTTCGTTGCGGATTAGTCGAAAAGCGTGTTCTGGAGAGAAACCTCTACCGATGGCTGTTACAACGTCTTTTGCCTTAAAAAGCAGTGAGGGGTCTTCAGCTTTTTCGCCTAAGGTTATGGTTACACCGCCCGCGTCGCTTTCTATTTGAAGCTCCACTGAAAGCTTCTCTTCAATGTATTTTTTCGTTTTGCCTTCTGGTCCTATTAAGGCGCCTATTCTGTCTTTCGGGATTCTTATAAAAGTGCTTGGCTTAGCCATATCCTGTCACCATTCTATAGCATTCTTCAGCTGAAAGAACTTTAACACCAAGTTTTTTGAAAAACTTGTTCAAGTTATTTAAGTCTCTTCTTAGAAGGAAATCTGCTAGAGGATGCGCTAGCGGAACAGCTTGGGACATGTCGAAGAGTATTGGGCGTCCTTTCCAAATCATTATGTTGTACTCGCTTAGGTCTCCGTGGACAAGTTCAGCCTTAGAATACAGCCTCTTCAAATACTTTAAAAGGATTTTGTAGATTTTCTCCGGGTTCTCTGGCGTTTGCTCTTTCATTGAGGGAGCGCATACTCCATTTTTTCCTATAAACTCCATTATAAGAACGTTATTTCTAACCGCAATAGGTTTGGGAACTCGAACTTTGGCAGCTGTGGCTTGCTCCAGATTTCTAAATTCTTTCTGTGCCCATGCGAAGATTAGAGAGCGCGTGTCACGTTTTACGTTTCTGAAGCGAGGGTCTCCTTCAATGTATTTGAGAATTCCTTTTCGGAATTCGGCTGAAACCGTTAAGTAAATTTTTATTGCCAGTTCCTTTCCGTCCTTGTCTTTTCCCCAGTAAACCCGAGACTCTTTTCCAGCTTTTACCACTCCGTAAATCTCGTCTATTGTTCCTTTATTCATAAAATCGTAAATTACCATGAGCGTGGAACGGTCAAAAACCTCTTCTAAAACCTCGTATTCTTCGCTTCTTTTTTCTTTCATCAACTGTTCAGTTTCATATTTCTTCTCCTTTTTTCGAAGTTTTTTCCTCACCCGCTCTTCAAAAGACAAGATTCTTCCTCACGTGTGAACTAGATTGTTAAATAACCCTTTTTTCTAAGCCATTCTGCCTGTGCCCTTGTGTAACGCCAAATCAGGTCGCCGCGCTTATCAGATTGGAAATCCCAGGGAGAAACTAGAACTACGTCTCCTTCTCTTATCCAAACTCGCCTTTTCATTTTACCCCTTATGCGGCATAAGCGTTCATGTCCATCTTGGCATTTTACCAGAACGCGGTCGTAACCGAGAAGTTTTATGGCTATTCCTAGAACATCGTTGGCAGCGGGAAGCACCATTTCGCTTAGTTCTTCCTCGCTTATGACCTTCTTCTTACCCAACTCGGCACCTCGAATATTCACTTTTAAAATAGGGAACTCCCTTAAAAAACTGCTTATTCCCTCTTTATATTTTTCAAAGCTTTAGCAAGTCAATTTTTAACCATTTGAGGGAAAAAGAAAAGCTGGTGACTTCTCCCGCACATTCCCTCTCTTTCTGTTAATCATTGTTAACAGAACACGGTTAGATGCTTTAGCATAGCTTTCACTTTTGTTCTCGTCCGCAGTATGGACATTTTTCCGAAGCTATGGGGATTGCCTTTCCACAAGCAACACAATTTTTCAGAAACGCTTTCGGTGTCAACTTTAAGAGAGACTTTTTTGCTTTTTCATCGGCGAATAATCGAATTTCTCCGCACTTGGGGCAAACATAAACGTCAAGGTAAAGCATCTCTTCTCCAAGTTCCGCCCACTCTCCAACTATCAATTTCCAGAATCCTGGTGTTCCCTTAATTCTAAATGGCACTTTCTCCGCATACTGCATATTAGTATTGCAGGAATAACATTTTTTAACATTCTTCTCTTTCATGGCTAACGCCTATTTTCCATGATCGCCTTAAAACTATGACTCCGAGAATATTTAAATTTACATCGCAATCTGTGTAAACTGGTGCTGACAGCCTATCGCAAAAAGCTGCCAAAACTCAAACACGAAAAATACTGTGAAA
>PIXZ01000038.1 GCA_003601605.1 Candidatus Bathyarchaeota archaeon | reverse complement strand
TGCGTTTGAGGCTGTGGATGCGGAATAGTTCGTGTTTTCTCATCTTGTTGCGCCTGTTGCTCGGAGTTTGTTTTTTGCTGTGCGGGGGATTACCCAAAGTTTTGGGGCTGGTTCTGTTCTTGTGGCATAGGCTGCTAAGGCAAGGCTCCAGAAACGGTCGTCATGTGTTCCTTCGGGATGGCTAAACTTGATTTTTCCTTCCTTGGTTAACTCAAAACGCTCTATGTTCAGTTCCGCTATCAAATCGCTGTCATAGGGGATTTTAAGGCGTTTTTCAATCATGCACTGTTTTAGATAGGTTGCCAGCTGCTCTTTGGTTTGCTGTGTGAATTTTACGCCTTCTGTTTCGCCTATGCCGGCGTTAATCATGTCTTCGACTATGTAGTCGCCTACGCCTGACATGTCCACGAGAACACGGTTGATTGTTTGCCATCTGTCGCAGAGGGTTTTCACGTAGCCTATCACGCTGGCGTATGGAGTGCGTAGTGGAAACTGGTGTATGTGGATTAATTTTATAGAAGATTGTTCTATTTCGGCTATGGATAGGACGCTGTAGTCTTGGTATTTGCCGAGGTCTAAACCAGCATAAAATTCGCCTTTTGCGATGCTTTCAAAATCGTAATATTCGAGCGTGTGGTCGATGCAACTTGTTATTAGGGATTGAGAAAGCCAGACGTTTTCGTCTTCTGCCCATTCTGCAAGCATTTCACGACGCCATCGCCAAGGGTCGCCTTCGTATTCTTTGCGTTTCTTTTCAAGCCATGCTGGGTTGAGTGGTCCTTTTGGTGCGAGGGCTTGCTTGTATGTGATGTGGCTTGTTTTGAAATGTGCAAAGGCTGGGTCGTGGAAGATTTTCCAGAATATGCTGTCTGTTGTCCATGGGGTGCTGCTTGCTATGAATTTTCCGCCTGTTGTGGCAAGGGTGAAGCTTATGGCGTCGAACATTTCCTCATCGTTTGGGATGAAGTTTAGTTCATCAGCATAGACACAGTGAAGCGAAAAGCCGCGCAGGTTGTTTGGGTTGTTTGGGAAAGCTTGTATTATGCTGCCGTTTTTCAGCCTTACGATTGTTCGTTGGGGCTTGTGGAAGAGGCCTTTTGGAAGTTTGGTTATGAAGTAGTTCATTTTTGTTATGGGAATTATTGTTTGTCGCCATGAGGGACCTACGATGGCTATGTGGCTTCCAGGATGGGTTAACGCATAGTGTAGTAGCCATGCGGCTATGAGGTGGGTTTTTCCGCTTTGGCGGCACCATCTTAATGCGATGTCGTTGTGTTTTTCTAAAAGCTCAGCGGCTTCGAGTTGGTAGGATGTTAATTCCAATTTGAGGAATTTTTGGCAGAAGGTTTTGAAGTCTGCTGGTATTTCTGTTTCCTTAGCTTTCTGTTGTTCTTTCCATTCCTTTTCAAGCTGTTTCGCTTTTTTTAGGATTTCTTTCAGCTTCACGAACCATTCTCTCCAGCTTTTCTAAATAGTCTAAAGCCTTGGCTTCGTCGAAGCTTTTTGCGAGGCTGTTTATCACTTGTCCAATGTAGCCCATTATGCGAATCCAATGTTGAGCCTGTCTTTCGTTGACGTCTTCCGCCACAGCCATTTGCTTAGCTAATTCAAACATACGCTTCAAATCCTCAAGGAGCTCGGTTCGAAGCCTTTGGGTGTCAACCTCAACCCGTTTCCTCGCCCTTGCTGCTATATGCAGAAGTTGGCTCCTAATAGGTCCCCCTACTATTTTCAGACCCCTCCCCCCTACGTTTTTTGTGATATTAAAATGCCGGAGATTGTGCCTATTAGTCCGGTTATTGCGGCAAACACTTCGCTGTTCCATCGTCTTAAGAAGGCCATGTGGGCAATTTCGAGAGCTGATAAGCATGCGGTCATGCTGATGGCGAATTTTACGCCGTAGACAAGTTTCTCGTTTGGTGGAATAATTATTGTTATCTGTTTGCCCTTAGGGCTTTTGTGGACGATTTTTCTTGTTAGGGCTCTTCTAATCCAGTTTTTCATGGTTGTTTGTCCTCATTTGGAAAATTCTTCTGCGTCTTCTTCGTGTTCCTGCGCCAGTTAGTATGTTTTTGAGGATAAGTGCGGCTTCTTCTTTTGTTATGAAAGCCTTTTTTAGGATTTGGGTTTTTTTGAACCATGGGAGTGGAATTGCTGTATAGTCCACGTCATGTAGTTCGAGGTTGTATGAGAAGTCGTTTTGGCAGAGAATTGCATGTTTTGGGTCTCCAGCGTAGCCTATGTATATGCCTACGCTTTTAACAGGAACTGGAATTCCGGCGGTGGTGAAGCTGGAGCCTATGCTTGCGTCGTTCCAAAATATGCATACGAGATCTCCTGGGTCAAGCTTTTCGATTTCTTTTAAAGTGGGTTTGTTTATTTTTGATTTTTCTGCTGTCTTTTGTTCGCTAAGAATTCTGTTTTTATTGTAAATTTTATGTGGATAGTTGTTTGATGAGGTTGTTGGCATTAGGTTTTAGAGACGAAAAGGATTGTTATAAGGAATTTTGCTAAAAAATGAGGGATTTTCTTTCGGAATTTTAGAAGATAAAAATAGAATCTTGAACATAAGTTGGGGGGAGATGGGGAATTGATGAACTTATGTTATGTTTGGTTGAGCTTGTTGTTTTAAGACTTGGCATATGGGGCAGTATCTATTTGATTCTTCTATTTTTGCGCATTCGTCACATATGATTTTTCCGCAGTTTTGACATATTTTGTCTCCTGTTGTCAGTTTGCCACATATTATGCATGGTTCTTCCACAAGTTCCATGGTTATTGTGGCTTTAACTTTGCGGCCGATGTCGGCTCCAATTCCCTTTGCAACTGCCGCAAGATCAAAATCTATAGCATCTAACCATTCAAAACTTTTATCGTCTATTGCCACAACATTAATGGTGAAAATTCCTGTAGCATATATCTTCTTTCTTTCTTTTGACATGAGAAACTCCAGCTTTATATTATTTTTTTGCATATTATTTTTTGCAACAAAACTTTATTTTATTGTGAATTTGAAGATAAAACTTTCGGAATACAATGTGCATTAATTAATGGGTTCGGCAGATTTCTCTCAATTTTTTTATTTTCTCTTCAGAAGCGTAGATCCACTTTCCATTTTCAAAATATTCGTAGGATATTGTTTGCCGCCTATATGATGTTGGGTCCAAAGTTGCATAAGTAAAACTTTTAATCAAGTTTTTCGTGAATAGAGAATTTAATGCTTTAATAAGATTCGGAAAATCCGTCTTCAAAATGTAAACATTTACAATTAAAGAATCTCTCCCTATAATCTTAGAATAACTAACCACAAAAGGACTGTTTTCACAAGCATTAGCAAACTTGGCAAGATTTTTTTCATTGTTAAAATTGATAATGAAGACGTATAAATCAGACAATAGAGGTGGGAATGGGTAAACATCCACGACATGATCAATTATAAGATTTCGTCCGAGGATGTGTTTATGATAGCGAAAACTAACACTTTGCGGAGTGATTCCAACTATTTCAGCCAGTTTTTTAAACTCTATAGACTCATCCTTTTGAAGTTCCTTTATTATCAACAAATCCTTTTTATCAACTAATACTGGGTATTCATAAGGTTCTTTTATAGCCTCTGGTAACTCGCTCGAACCAGTCAATACATCGTTTACCCATTTTTCCCACAAAATTGTCCATTCTTTCTTTTTAAAATCATATAAGGAGAAATTTGGGGGGATTACACGAGAGTTTGTTGTCCAAAAAAATTGGGAGTGAGTGAAGACTTGTAAGTTTTTGGCCTCTTTTATGTATTTTTCGAGTTCTTTCATGTGGCTGGCAGGAAATGCGAAATATGCACAATAGCCATCAAATTTTCCGTAGCATCTTATTATGTATGTCCAATAGTCCGTATTTCTTATAGTTTCTAACAGAGTGGTTTGACGTCCAAGCGGAGCGGTGGCTATTAGAAAAGCCTTGGCCAATCCCAGTTTCGACAAATCTGGATTACTCGTCACCAACACTTTTTCTTTCATGAGCTTTTTGAGGCGAAAAGAAACGGTAGTGACAGGTAATTTTGTTGAATTGGCCAATAATGTAATGTTTCTTATGCCAATTTCTCCGAGTGCTTCAAGCAGTTTTGCGTTTGTTTCATCTAAGGACTTGAAATAATCGAATAGTCGGCTTGACAGACTACTCAAGTTTTCTGGACTCCAAGTATTTTTACTTTTTTAGGTTTTTAAAATGCTATGCCGATTTATGAACCTGTTTGATTTCCGAATGGTTTGGCAGAACCGCCTTCATCTCCGCATAGTCTTGCATAAGGTTTCTGGCTTCCGCCAGTATCTCCTGATGGCCATGTGTTTTTTATTTCGCCACTGGTGTTTTGAGAAAATGTTTGCGGAACCACTACCATTATGCTTCCAAAGTAAGCAGAAAGAATTAGGCCTATGCATAGCAACTTAACAGCGATGTTTTTTTGCATGGGAAATCACCTCCTTTTCTGTTAACGAGAAAACTTTTTGCAGGGAAAACTTATCTTACTATTTTCAAAAAAATCTAATAAAAATTGCAAAAACAAAGTCACTTGATATTCATATTGGTTTCACGCATAAAAAAAGAATGTATTAAAGCGAGCATAAACCATTTTCAAATATGTCTGTTTTGTGAACACAAAGGTATATAGTTAACCGCAGCTATGGTCAATTTTCCTATGGTTTGGCGGTGTCTATGAGTTTCTGTAGCCATACGGTTATTGCGGTTGGACCTACTAATGCGGTGTAGATGTCAAAGGTCATTCCAGCCATGTCTAAACCTAAAGCTGAAAATGTGCCGATGGCTACGGTTCGTAGGAACTTTTTCCAATTAAACGGCTTATCTTGTGCTGCATAACCCAGGAAAGCGTAGATTAACGCTGCAGAAACTCCTAAGGCTGCGTTTAGCGGGTTCATTTTACTGTTTTCACCTCCTTTTCAGTTTCTTGCCACAGTTCCCATCCGAATTTTGCAGCGTTCTTGCGGAACTCTTCAGGGCGTATAAGCCCTAATTCCGCAGCTTTTATGAGGTCAGCCATTACAACTTCTGGAGTTTCTGGGCTACCCCAGTTAAGGCGAACCTTAGCCTCTGCGGAATTGAAGCCTGATTGGTTCAAAACTGCATCAAAAATGTCTCTTTCCACTTGTCTTTTGATGTAGCGTTGTATGGGTTTGGTCAGCATGTCTTGAAGGTTTAAGGCTGCGTTTGCTGAGGCTTCTGTAAAGCCTGGTGTGCTGAATAAGCGTGGCAGCGGGGTTTCGCAGCCGAGGTAGAACTGGTTTATTATGTGGTCTATGTAGTATTCGAATCTGGCTCTTGGGTCAAGCATTACTGGTTTTATGTCGCCTTTTCCGCTGTAGAATAGCCATGCGCCTTCTTCTGGGCGGTTTTTGATTACGCCTTCAAATTTCTGGATTGTTTCGTTGTTAGCTCTTTCAAGTAAAGCCAAAACGTCTGGTCCAGCGTATTTTTCGAAGATTTTTGGCATGATGCGTTCAATTTTGGCTTTCATCCACGCGTAGCTTGGTCTTCTGTTGCTGTTGAGAATTAGGGTTTGAAGTAGAACTTGGAGAATGCCTGTTCCGAATTCGGAGGCGCTTGTGCAGTTGATTTTCCAGTGAATGAGGGCTTCTGGTCTGAGCGTTTCTCCACCGTATTTTTGTGTAAGTTTGTAGCCTTCAATTTTGTTGGGGATTTTGAGTTTTTCTTCGCTGTAAAAACTGTATTTTATTTTGTCGATGGCGTCTATGTTTAGTCTTTTCAGTTCTTTCAGATTTTCAGGCGTGATTTTTAGCCAAAAATCATTTCCTGTGGCTATTAAGACCCGTGCCATATCGTTAAGTAAAGCGTCAAGGTTGACTTCTTCATTAAAACTGTCAACAACTCTTTTTGCTTTTTCATCTTTTGCGGTTGTGTAGAAGCCCATGCCAACTGTGGCAGCAGCTAAGAGGTCGATGCTTGCCTTGCATGTTGGGTCTTTCTCGTAAAGCTTTAAAATATCAGAGAGTGGAACCTTGGGAGTTTCGGAAAATACCGGGCTTTTTGGATAGGCGTAACCTGCACGTGTTGGTTTTACAAACGTCTCTACTAAACGCTTTAGAATGCTCAACTTTGCAATCCTTCCAAGAGTTTTTTACCTTTCTCAGTTATCCTGTATGGTGCTCGATGCTTTGGTTCACTTTTTTGCACATAACCGCTCTTGACGAGGTATTGGAATATGCCTTCAAACGTAGCGTGGGTGGCATGAACATCAAGCCTTCTGACAATTTTCTTTTCAAGATTAGTTCTGCCTAATGGTTGTCTGTTGAGCTCCCTCAACACAGCCCTTGCAAGACGTAACCTTTCATTCAAACTTCTCATGTGCTACAACCTCTACAGGTTTTTGGCTGCTATAAAATGGGGGAGAATGGTTCATGCAGACCATTAGAACATGCAAGTCGCGTTTGCCATCCAAGCCGTAAAAGCTGGGTGTTAAGTCAGGCGTGTAAGGTTGCATTTCAGCTCCGCAAAGCGGGCAATATTTCCAGCAGTCGCAGACAATAATGTCGCCTTTACGGTTGGAATAATAGGTTTTTCCGCATTTGCTACATTTCCCCATATACTTAGACATAGGCTAACCTTGGATGGTTTACAATGTTGTTTTGATGTTGGTCATCTTCGCAACTGCTTTGCTTCGTAAGACGCTTAAGCCAAACCTTGTGGTAGCTCTTACACCGAACTTGCCAGTTTTCGGTTCTTCCCAATCTTCAACGGTTACGTCTCTGCGCAACAGCATAACAGCTGCAACGCGAGTGTCAATAGCATAAGCCGTTCCGTTAGTCACTAAAGTGCTGGCTTGAACTTTCATGCCTAAGACGCTTGTAACTACGCCTTGCTCAATGTTTGTTTGTCCAGAAGGCAGGTACTGTGCGTGAATGAATTTGTCATCGCTTAAAAGCTGATGCAGTTGAGTTTCGTGAACCACCAAGACTGTGGGACGCCAGTTTTCGCCTCTAACAGCGTTGTGAAGCTTAAGCACAGCGCTCCAATCCATGGCAGCTCCGCCCTGGTCTATTGCTGCTCCACCAGCCAAGTCTGAGGCTGAAATAGCCCCGTAAAGAGCCAAGATTTTCTCTGTCTCTTTTTCGCCTAAGGCTCTGCCAACCTTTTCAACCATGTTATCCATAACGTTCCACGTGGCATCTTCGACAAATTCACGGCTCCACTCTTCAGCGGCTTCAGCAAGAATATCCGTGGTAATGTCAACGGTCGACACTTTTTTGCCGCTAAGCCTTGTAGCACCACCTTCAGCATACAAGTAAGCAACAGCTTTAGCGTCAAGCGGGAAACGCTCCAAAGTCTCAGTTGTAGGTCTAACGTTGATTATGTTTCTGCCGATAAGCTCTGGATAGGCAGCCTCCACAAGCGTGTCGTGCATACGCCCAAGGGCGCCTACCATGTCGCTGAACAAGCCTTCTTTGACGCCGACTTCCGCGTAACGCTTGAAAAACGGGTGTGAAACAACTTTTTCTTTTAAGCTCTCATAGAATTGCTTGCATTCACTGTCTTTCTGCATTAAACTTTCAAAAAGTTTAGGCTTCACGGTTTATCACTTCTCCACGTAAATGAAGATTAAATCATCAGCAGCTGAAGCTGTTTCTAAAGCCCAGCCAAGCTTTTTAGTCCATGAGATTGTTGCGGAACCGCCTTCATTGATGTCAGCCAACGCAACCACACGCTTGCTGGAATCTGCACCATAAACTGCTTTGCCCCGAGTTACAGCTCCACCAACCTTAACTTTCACCCTGCCGCGAATAAGAACAGGGCATTGCTCTCCAGAAGACACGGATTTTACAGCTATGCCGATGCAGTCTTGAGCAGTAGCTGCTGGGCTAACTTTGTCATCTGCTGATAGATATACAGGGTCTCCCTTCGTGATGGCAGCTGCAGCCTCAAACGTTTCGATTATGGCATTCGGATCGTCTGTTTCGCCTATCGCCATCCAGGTTTTGCCCGTTTTATCCGCCATCAGACATCACTCCAAAATTTTAGTTAAGGTTTCAGCGAGTTCGTCCTCGCTTACTCCCCGTCACAACATGTGACTGTGATTTTGGTTTAAGTTGAGCTTTCAACTGCTTCTCAGCTTTACTCCATTCCGAAAGAATTTCTTCAGCGATATTTTCAATCTGTGTAGGGCTTAAAGGCGGACTATACTTAGCTAAAATGCTTTTAATCGTGTCTTTATCCACTTTTCAACATCTCCTCAAGCTGAAAAATCGCTCGACGAATCTCTTGACATTCCCGCTGCATACCAAGACTGCTACGCTCAACCACCGGGCTTGGCAAAAGCCCCTTCAGAATTTCTATAGCCTTGGTAACAGGGATTGCTTTTTCTTTTGTCTTTTTCAAAAGGCTCTCCGCAATGTTGCCTCCGTTTTCAACCAGTATTTTCTCAAGCTTTTCAACACGGGCTAATAACTCTGTAACTTTCGCTTTCAACTGTTCTTTCTCTGAGGGCTTAACACCACAGACCTCGCTTGTGATCGGATCGTCTGGGTGTTCACTGTTCCATTGCTTAACCGCTGCGCATAACTTTCTTTTTATTTCAGCTTTCGCTTCAGGGGTAGCCCAATCCCCAAGGTCTTTGCCTAATTGGCTTAAGCCGTTCACGATATGGCTACGGGAAAGCTCTCCCTGCATGTTTTTATATTCGAAATGCCTTAGCGACCTTGGCACTGTTTTACCCTGCTCATCTTTTTCTCCGCCCGGTTCAATGTAAGCAAAACACTCGTCCGGAAGATTGTTAACGTATTCCGTGCTCCATTCAGCCTCTTTTAGTTTCACCTCAAGATTCACCCTGTATCCTTCGCCTAACGTTGTCTCTACTTGTGCAGCAATTAACTCAGCCAAAGCTTTCTCAAGAGCTTCAATCTCGGCCGAAACTGCCTCTGCCTCCGCGTTTAATGCGGCTCTCTGCTCGTCTGTCAATTCAGCTTCTGGATAAAGCTGAGCCATAATTTCTTCACGTTTTCTCGTAAGATCCGCAATTTTCGCTTTTATCTCATCAACAGTTAGGTTGTTGCCTTCTCCATTCTGTTCTTTTACGTTTTTCTTCATGTTTTCACGCCCTTTCGGCTGTGTCCCAGATTCTGAAACACCTGCCGGGGTCATATAATCCGGGTGCAGACTAAGCCAATCCTGAATCTTGGTCTGGTCCCACATTTTCTCCTTCGCAAAGAAAATGCTCTGAACCCTTTCAGTTTCGGGTTCAGCCCTTAACTTTCCGAAAACAGCCAAAATCCCATTCTCCTTGTCAAGCCAGACTGTGTGAAAATGTTCAGGCAAAAACAAAGCAGCATCCTGGTAAAAGCCTAAAACATATTCTCCAGCAATAATAGGTTCCTGCTGTTCTTCAGCCCTTTTGAGACTTTCCAAAATTTGCACATTAGTTTTAGGAATACCCGGCACAGCTACAAGGCTTAATTCTGCGTTGTGCAAGCCGTGAGGCAATTTTCCATCTAAAATGTCCAGTGTTTCGTAGTCTGCGCCTATGCTTACGTGTTGGATTAAGCCTTTGCGGATTTTCTCTGCTGTTTCGTCATCGTAGATTTCAGCTTCATACCAGAGGTTAGTGCCGTCCCACTCGGTTTTTGTGACTTTTCCAACAGCGTTGGGCACAGCAACATGTTCGATGTAAACTGGGGCGGAAACAAGTTTCTGTGAAAAAGCCTGTAACTCTTCTGGGGTGTAAATGTTAAAGTTGCGGCTTATGCCCGCAGTCATGGCTATGCCGCGAATGCGCAGAGGCTTGTCGACGATTTTCTCTAAAACTTTGAAGGGTAGAATTGCAGAAACATGCTCTTTAACCTTGGATTCCTTGTGTTTTTCAAACCAAGCCTTAGCCTTTTCCAAATTCCAGCCTTTACTCTTGTCAAAAAGGTAGCTCTGCACCGTGGTTTCGTCTTCGCCTTTAAGCTTGCCAACAACCGCCTTGATGCCTTCCTCCTCGCTGATTGTTATGGTGCGAAGGCTGTTTGACTCTGAAAATCTTCTGGGTTGCGGTGTCCAGAACGAATGTAATTGTCGGTTTCTTCCCAAGGCAGAGCCCTTAACCAGCCTCGCCAAGCTCTGCCCTAAATAAATATATGTTTCAAAACATAAATTGAATTATACAACAGGATGGTCAAAGAGTGGCAAAAAAGCACATTGTAAGGGTGGTCTTAAGCCGTCAGCACAAAGAATTGCTGGACAGGATATGTGAAAAGCTGGGGCAGAGCGAAAGCGAAACTTTACGTATGGCGTTCTTGCAATACGCAGAAAAACTAAGCCTCGTAACAGAAAAGGTCCACAGCTGACACTCTGCTGAAACATAGGCACGCAATCAACACCAACAACAATTTTAAAGCCGAAAATAAAAGAAATTCTGAAACAAACCTTTAATTAAACACTAATTTAAGAAATCGCCGAAAAAGATGGAAAGCCTTCAAAGAATACGCAAAATCAATAAGCCTAATCACAGAAAAGGTGCACGGAAAAATTTAGAAAGGTGGTTGAGGTTTTGTTTTTCTCCTCTTCTTTAATAGA
>PIXZ01000037.1 GCA_003601605.1 Candidatus Bathyarchaeota archaeon | reverse complement strand
GTGAATGTTAGGGCTCCCATCCATGCGGCTACGGCGATGCTTACGGCGACTGTTACTGCGATGAGTATGATTGATGCTACGACGGGGCTTAGGGCTTTCTTATTCTTCAATATTTTCATTTCTTTTATCCCTCCTTCGGGGTTGTTGTGTATTTTAGTGGAAACAGTGGATTTAAATCTTACGACTTAATACACCATATTACTCATTTGTAAAACAAAACCACAAATAAACATCATAAAACAAACAGCAATATGCCTAAAAGCATATGCAAAAGAAGCGTTGTTGTACAGCATTCACCAAGATTACGGACGCATCTGTTCAAAGAGATCTATTAGAAGCTTCGCTATCTTCTCGCCTTCCTTCGTTATAAGATAGCGCTTTTTAAGCGGGTCTATTCGTTCGCTTTTCGCTAAGCCTAACTGCTCTATCTCTATCATTCTTGCGCGAAAAGTGCCATCACTAAGCGTCAGCTTGTGAGAGCGCATATAATCTTTCGCCTCTTTCCATTTGCCACGTTTCATGTAAAGCAGGAACAGACAGTCTATTGCATGGTCTTTCTCCAGCATAGCCTTTATCGCCGAAAGCTTCGGGTCTGTTAATATGCGTGTAATCTTCTCCTCTTCTCCACTCTTAACCATTATTCAACATCAACCTTTTCAAGTTCTTTCTCTTTGTATAGTGTATTTCACTTAAAAGATTTAACCTATATTACGATTCATGACTTATTATTTCCCTTTATAGATTAATTTTCTAACCTTATTTTGCCCTTCAAAACATGCTAAACCACCCTCTGAAACAAATTTAAGCAAAATCTAGAGGGGGGGAGGGTCGAATTTAGCTTGTCGAAAGCTTATAAAATTGACTTTAGCTATTATTTTTCCCAGTCCAGCAGCCTTTTCTCGCCCTCAATCTTCTTAATATCCGTTATGTCTTGTGTAACCTCCATAGTTCCCAAATATTTCCCATCCCTATCCCTAACGGCAAAATATCTTATGTGCACAAGACGATTGTTTACTGCAATCCAAAACTCCGCCACATCCTTCTCACCCTTTCTAAAAGACTCCAAAATCCTATTAACTATGTGAATGCTCTTCTGCGGATGGCACATCTGCACTTTTCTGCCAATAATAGCCTTTGTCCTAACAAAAACCCGTTTTTCAGCCTTGTTAAAATATTTAACCCGGTCATCCTTGTCCACAAAAGTTATGTCCACAGGAAGCGTATCCAACAAAGCCTCAAGCTCTTCTTTCGAAAGAGAACCCGTCTCAAACCTTAAAACATCTTCAAGCACGGCTTCAGCTTTTTCTTCTCTTCTTTCTTCTGTTTTCAACGGTGCAGTCAATTGCGACGGCGTAAAACAGCAATAGCCAATTTCGTCAAACTCTTTACGCATATCGCTCCATTCTTGGCTTGTCACAACTTTCAAGGCTGTGGGGAAAAGAATGTTGTTTTCCTTAAAGAAGTGGCTTGACAAAAGACCGTTCAAAGCCTTAGCAACCTCGCTCAACTGCTTCTTAAAATCCGAAAAATTCATGGCACCATAATTCTCTAATAGGCTGTTAAGCTGCTTCCTCTTCTCTCTTATCTGATTATGCTCTGTCCACATTATGGCTGGCGGCTCCGTAATCCCATGCCTTTCCAGAATTGGAAAAAGCACATTTTCCTCTCGCAAATAATGTTTCTCTGAATCCCTAAAATCCTCCGCAATATGCTCTAAAAGACGTATTTCATCGCCGACACGGTTTACATCGCTTATCTGTTGAAGCTTATTGACGACATCCCCAAGCTTTCCAGCAATCTGCAACATAGCCTTATGTTCTTCCATAAGAATATTAACGGGATGCCCCAGAGGAACATCCAACTTCTGCCTTTCAAGCTGTTCTCTAAAAACAGCCATATGCACATCGCATAACCTTTGAATCTCTTCTCGTGGTAACCCTTCGCTAATAAGTTCTTGCTCAATCTTGGCAATCTCTAAAGGACTAACTCCTTCTAAAACTTGTTTAAACCTCTCTTTAACCTCTTGCGGTGAAGCCCCAGCATGCAATTGCCTAATAACTTCTTTCAACATCTCTTTCTTGCTGCTGTTTGACACTCCACCCATCCGATTTTCACCTTTCCTCCTTAATTTTCTTTGCAAGAGCCTTACCCAACTCAACAACTTGTCCAATGTCGCTTTCTGTTGGCGGACCATTAATCTCCAACGCCCCAGCAATCTCAATCTTTAAACCGCCAAGCAGTTCCTCGACATGTTTCACGGCACCCCCACCCCAACCATAAGAACTTAAAACAACTCCGAACTTGAGCGGAGGACGCAAAACTTTAACCAGATAAGAAGCGTAAACAGCCAAGGGATGCATTCCTCCTAACACTGTAGGGGCACCCAAAACAATTGCTTTGGAATCCACAAGGTCTTTAGCTATATCGCCCACATCAGCCACAACAAGATTATGCAAAGAAACCTCGATTCCTTCAGAAGCCAAAACATCCACCATAGGCTTAACCATTTTTTCCGTGCTACCCCACATGGTTACATACACAATAGTAGCCTTTTCCCTTGTTTCGCCGTAAACCCATTTTTTATAAGCGTTTAAAATACGGTTGGGATTCTTGTGAATAGGTCCGTGGCTTGGAGCTATGATGTTAATTTTCAAGCTTTCCAGTTTCTCCATGGCTTTTTGACCCATAACACGGAAAGGCATCATTATCTCGCCAAAATATCTTTGAGCGTGAACCAGCAAATCTTCAACTTCATTATCATGCAATCCATAAGCTATATGGGCGCCGAAAAAATCACATGGAAACAGAACGCCATCTTCTTCAAGATAAGTGAACATTGTTTCTGGCCAATGAAGCATAGGTGCCTCGATGAAACGCAGAGTTTTGTCGCCTAAACTGAGGGTTTGCTGGTCCTGAACAACCATTATGCGGTTTTCAGGTACTTTAAAGAACGTTTGAGCCATTTTTGTGCCTCTTTGGGATGTTATTAGCTTTGCTTTCTGGTTTAGCTTCATTATGTATGGGATGGCGCCGGCATGGTCTGGTTCCGCATGATTCATAACCACATAGTCAATGTCGCCTAAATCCACAATTTTCCTTATTTTTTCTTCCCACTCTCTTTCAAAACCTGGGTTCACGGTGTCAATTAAAACTTTTTTCTCTGTTCCTAATATGAGATAAGAATTGTAGCTTGTCCCATTTGGAAGAGGAATTAACGAGTCAAAAATTCTGCGATTCCAGTCCTTAACACCAACCCAGTAAACATTGTCTGAAATTTTTGGTGTGTTTCTCCAATTCATGTTTATGTGCCTCAATTTTCGAATATTACAATTGTAATAAAGTATATTTATACCTTTCTACAAGATATACCTAGGAAGAAACATGAAATGATAGTTCCATGCGAAATCGTAGTCAAATGCGTATTACCATCAATCCGCGCCATGATAGCAAAAGAACTTATAACAAAACACAACCTAAACCAAGCTCAAGCAGCAAAACGCTTGGGCGTAAGCCAGCCAGCAATAAGCCTCTACTACAGAAAAATACGCGGAAAAGCCCTAGACCTAGAAAAAGATAAAGAAATAACCACATTAATAGAAAATTTAGCCAAACAACTTGCCGACAACCACATATCCAACAAAGATTTCATTCTAATGGTCTGCGAAATCTGCAAAATGATAAAAGCAAAAGGACTGTTATGTCAATTGCATAAAGCCTTCGATCCAACAATAGACATAGAAAAATGCGACTTGTGCAAGACAACAAACGCGCTCAAACACCTATAGAAATGATAACTCTTTATAACTGGCGAGACAAATCCAAAACATGGTGAAGTGTAAGTTATGGGCTACTTATCTGCTTGGAAAGTCCTAGAAGAAATGACAGCAGACCTCAAAAGAAAAGGCATAACAATCCCCGCGGAAATAATAAGCAACTTACGTTCTGCAAAAACATTAATCAACGTGTTAAAGGCTGACCCAACATGCGTAGAAACCAGCCAAAAAATAGAAGAATACCTTCTCAATGTAGAATCCTTTCTTGTCTCTGAAGTACAGAAAAAGCTTGGAGCAGAATATGTTGAAAAATGGCTTAAAAAGCTAGACGAAGCAAGCAAAAAATTAGTGGACGAAGAAAAAGAAGAGGTAAGATTTATTCCTGGAATGCCACGAGAACAAAAATGGATTCGCGTCAAACCCACACCAGAACTCCCAATAGAGAAAGTGAAAAAACTGGCTGAAGAATCAAACCTTTCCCATGAAATTCAGAGTGATGGTTGCTTGCTTGTTTACGGCGAAGACAGTCGTATAAAAGAATTTGTCAAGAAAATGGCTACAAAATATGAAACAAAGGCCAAAAAATAGCTTTTAGAAGTGCATAACCGTTAAAACTTGAAAATGCAACACTTTTAAATGAAAATCTCACAAAAGTGTCTATAATAAAAATAAACAGGAAAATCACGTAAGGAAGAGTGAGGGCGCAAACTGAATGCCCTACATTAAAAAAATAGAGCTTAAAGGTTTCAAATCCTTCGGACCGCAAACCGTTAAAGTAGCCCTAGATAAAGGTTTCACAGCCATAACAGGCCCCAACGGAAGCGGAAAAACCAACATAGTAGACGCTGTTTTGTTCGCCTTGGGTGAACTAAGCACAAGAAGGTTGCGAGCAGAAAACGCTGCAAAACTAATTTTCCACGGCTCTGAAAAGGCAGGATTGGAGAGAGCTAAAAAAGCCAAAGTAGTAATTCAATTTGACAACACAGACGGCAGAATCCCCGTGGACACAACCACCGTTACAGTCTCAAGAGAAGTGCACAGAAACGGACAAAGCGTGTATAGGCTTAACGGCAGAAGAATTTCGCGGACACACATCCTAGAAGTCCTCTCCGTAGCGGGTTTAAGCTCAACAAGTCAAAACATAATAATGCAAGGCACAATAACCCGTCTAACAGAAATTTCACCCACAGAACGAAGAAAAATCATCGAAGACCTTGTAGGGATAGCCCAATACGACGCGGAAAAAGCAGAAGCAGAAGAAAAACTACGCGCAGCAGACATTTCAATCCGCACAGCCATGGGCAGAATAGATGAAGTTCAAAGAAGAGTGGACGACCTAGAAAGAGAACGCAACGAACTTTTACGTTACAATTTCATCCAAGAAGAAATAAAAAAGTTTGAAGCAATAAAAATCTCCCACGAAACAGCTCAAATCCAAAAAAGAGTCAAAGAAATTTCCACGCAAGCAGAAAAAGTAAAAAACAAAGTGGAAAAACTGAGGCAGTTACGCGAACAAATGCGAAACAAAAGAAGAGAAATCGAAGGGCAATGGAGAAGATTAAGCTCAGAAATAGTGGAAGAAGGCGGCTCCCAAGTATTAAAAGTCCAAATAAAAATTGGCGAAATAAAATCAAAATTAACAGAACTTACAACCAAGATAACTTCTGGAAAAACAAGCCTTGAAGGCTTAAAAAGGATAAGAGAAAACAACCTTCAACAATATACTAACATTAAAAACGAGATTAAAGAGAATAAGCGTAAAATTAAAAAGTTAAGAAAAAAGCATGAAGAGATTTCCAGCCAAATAGACGTAAAGCAGGCTGAACATGACGCGCTTTTAAGTGAAACAGCCCAACTTTGGGAAAATCTTGGAGAAAACAGCAAGAAAATCCGTGAAATTGAAGAGAAGTTGGACGAGTACTATAAGAAGCTTGCATATTTGAAATCTGAAAATGCTGAAAGCCAAACAGCCATTAGAATTCGCAATAGAAGACTTAGAGACCTAAAGAACCGTAAAGAAAAATTTGCAACAAACCTAAGCGAGCTAGAAAAATCTCTGTTCGAACTGAAAAAAGTGCAGAAAGAACAGAAAACACAACTAAAAAACCTTGAAAAAACCCTTGAAAGAAGAATCGCCCAGAAAGAAGCCATAGAAAGAGAAATTGCTGAAGCTGGAAAAATAGCGGATTCAGCCAAAGCAGCAGTCATCGAATTTGTAACACAGAGAGAACTTGCAGAAACAGTAGCTTCAGAGGAAAAAGCCCTAAGAAGCATAGAAGAGCTAGGCGAGCTAGGCGTAATCCCAGGAGTTTACGGCAGACTACGTAATCTGATAAAAATAGAAAAGAAGTATCAAAGGGCTATAGAAGCTGCAGCATCCGGATGGCTTGACGCCATAATTGTGAAAGATTTTGACGCTGCCTTTACATGCACGGAAACGTTACGAAGGATGAAATTGGGCAGGATAAAAATAATTCCTCTCCAAGGTGCCTCGAATCCAAAACTCACAGAAATACCGGAAAAAGAAGGTGTTGCTGGGGTAGCTCCATTCTTCATAAAAAGTGAAAAACAGTTTGTCCCAGCTATCAACTTTGTTTTTGGTGACACTGTAATTGTTTCAGACGACAAAACGGCTTTTACTCTTTCAAGTCAGGGTTACCGTGCAGTTACTGTAAACGGAGATGTTTACGAGGCTGGAGGCGCTTTCGAAAGCGGATACTATCGAGCCCCGATAGATTTTTCAACAATTATTCCAAGCGAATCAGCTATCAAAAGTTTAGACGAGGCTGTTAAGGCTCTTCAACAGCACCTTTCAGGAAGAAGAAGTGACATCTCATCTTTTGAAGAAGAAATTGACAGGACACGGGTTGAAATAGCGCGGTTGTCTGAAGCCATAACAACTCTTGACAGGGAAATTGCTAGAGTTAAACGAAGTGTTAGAAGGACAAAACTCAACTTAAAACGTGTTAATCACATTATTATTCGGCTTGAAAAAGAAATTGAAAACGAAAAATCCAAAATGTGGACGCGAAGAGCTGAAAGAAGCTCTATTCAAAAAGAAATGCGAAAACTGCAAAAAGAATTAACTGCTTTAAGAAAGAAGACAGATGTTACCCACATTCAGGAGATGGATATAAAAAGAGAGAAAATTGCAGAAGAAATAATCACTTTAAGACAAAAACTTGGCACAGTTCAAACTGAAATTTCCACACTGCAATCGCAATTCGACAATGTTTTGAGAGTTGGATACAAAAACGCGAAAATTCAACTTGCCAAAGTAAACCAGCAGCTAAGAAGAGTGGAAAAAGAAGTAGAGGAAGCGCTCAAAGAGCGGGAATCACTAAAACAAGAGTTAACAGAACTGGAAAAAAACCGTGTGAAGCTTTCAAAAACTGTTTTGTCTGCAAGAGAAGAAGCCAAGAAATTTACTTCGCAAATTGATGATATAGACAAGGAACTGCGAAAACTTGACGCGGAATATGAACAGGCTGACCGTCTTTTAAACCAGCTTCAGCTAAACATTCAAACATCACTCCTTAGGTTAGAACAGTATCGCAACCAGCTAAGACAGTTTGGATACGAACAACCATTAGAAGTAAAACCAGAACAGGTAGAAGAGGCTGAAACCTCAATAAGAATGATGCAGCTTGAACTTGAAAGAATAGGCGCTGTGAACCAGCTAGCCTTATCCCATTACGCAGAGCAAGTCTCACGCTACAAGGAACTTTCATTAAGACTAAACGAGCTGGAGAGAGAAAAACAAGCTATAGTTCAGTTTATGGATGAAATAGAACGTAAAAAGCGTAAAGTCTTCATGGAAGCATTCGAAAAAATAAACGATAACCTTGGAAAATACTTCTCAAAACTTACCGGCGGCGGAAACGCCACTTTAAAGCTTGAAAACCCAGAGGATCCCTTCTCAGGCGGCATTGACATGCTTGTCCAATTTCCCAGAAAACCCTCCATAGTTGTAAGTGGAGCCAGCGGCGGCGAACGCTCTGTAGCAGCAGTCGCCTTCATATTCGCTATAAAAGATTTCACTCCCGCCTCCTTCTACATCCTAGACGAGATAGACGCCCATCTAGACGCTTTCCACGTGTCAAGACTTGCAGACCTCTTGTTGGAAGAGGCGGAGAAAACTCAGTTCATAGTTATCACTTTAAAGCCGGAAATGGTGAACAAGGCTCAAAAAGTGTATGGTGTCTATGGACGCAACGGTGTCTCAAACGTCATTGCAGCTAAGTTCCTCGAGGTGCCGAGCTAGTGTCTTCCACAACTCTAAAGAAGCCTTTTTACCTACGTCCGCCATGGAACATTCTGTTTGAGTTTCACAAGCTTGAAAAGCTGACACCTTGGAACGTAAACATAGCATACCTTCTTACAACTTTCCTCAAGGAAATGGAGAAAACTGGGCAGGTGGATTTTAGGGCTTCAGGCGTAGTCCTCGACTCTTCAGCCCTCATATACCTAATGAAATCTAAACTTTTGCTAAAACTTGAAGAACCACCACCGCCACCTAAACCACCCCAAGAATTTCTCCCACCCCCCCTCTTCCTACCCCTCCGATATGAGTTAACCTCCACAACGATCAAACATTTACTGGAAGTTTTAGACGAAGTCTTAAAAGGCGAAAAAAACCTTCGCCTCAAAAAAATCGCTGAAGAACCCATTCTTCCAACACCATCAGAAATTTTCCCACAGCTAGACATATACTTAATGGAAATTGAAAGACAGATGGAGAAGCTTTACGCTTCTCTTTTGGAGAGAGTAAAGGGCGCTGGAATAATAGAATTTTCCACTTTAGTGAAAAATGTTGAACGGATAGAAGCCATTCGCACTTTTATTCTTCTACTATTTTTGGCGCAAGATGAAAGAGTTGGGTTATGGCAGGATGAAGAGACAGAGCGAATATACATTACCGTAGGGGTTTCCAGTGCAGAAAATGGAAAAATTAACAACTAATCAACCCCTTCAAGATGAAAAAATGCGGCATGAACTGGCTTTGCTAGAAGCTGCCTTATATGTGGCTGGACGCCCCCTAACACTAAAAGAGCTAGGCTCTATCCTGAAAACGCGCTCAAAAAAGAAAGTTAAAAACTTGGCTAAAATTCTCATGGAAGAATACGCAAAAAGAAAATCAGCTCTTGAAATTTTAGAGTTAAAAGATGAAAGATACGTTTTACAATTAAAAGCAGATTACACGCCTCGTGTAAGAAGATTAGTTAATAGACCATTGCTTTCTTCAGGACCTTTAAAAACCCTCTCTTACATAGCCTATAGACAGCCAGTCTCCCAGAAAAAGGTTGTTGAAGTGCGAGGACACCATGCTTATGGTCATATCAAGCTTTTGAAGGAAATGGGTCTTGTAGCCGGCGAAAGAAAAGGACGCTCAACAGTTTTAAGAACAACAGAGTATTTTGCAGACTATTTCGGCTTAAGCCACGACACTGCAACCATGAAAAGAGAATTGAAACGTGTCTTTGAGGATTTCTCAAAACAAGAAAAACCTAAACAGTAAAGAACGGATAGGTTTATATGACAAAACTACAATGTAGTGAACACCACATTTAAAGAAAAGGGAAAATGAAATGTCAGTTTGGCACGGCAACCTTCACAAAAGAAAACCTTCAGGCGGAAGAAAAAGAGCCTATAGACGAAAAAGAAAGTTTGAACGAGGCTCTTTCCCAGCAGAAACAATTCTAGGCGAAACAAAACGAAAAACTGTGAGAACAAGAGGCGGAAACCTGAAAATTAAAGTTTTAAGCGATAAATACGCGTGCATAACAAATCCCAAAAACGGGAAAACAGAAAAAGTTGAAATTTTAAGAGTTGTCAAAAACCCTGCAAACGTGGATTACGACCGCCGAGGTGTAATAACAAAAGGCGCGGTGATTGAGACTCCTTTAGGATTGGCAAGAGTTACTTCTCGCCCAGGACAAAACGGAATAATCAACGCTGTTATTTTGAAGGAAAGAGAAAAAACTTAAACCATTATTGTGGTTTGCTGCGAATTTTAACCAACTGCTTAGCAATCTTTTTTATGATTTTCTCTTTTGCCTCGCTTTTCTTGACAAGAAGCATACCAGTTTTCAGCCAAGGGGTTTTAGGATAACCCGCATCCATCACCACCTCATGCTCCAAACCAAGCTTCTCCACAGCCGCTTTCAACTCCAAAATTTTAGGAGAAGGAACAGCCAAGGCTTTAGGAACACGTCTTCCATCCTTTCTCGTTTTAGCAGCGTCGAAATAAGCAGGCCAAACAACTATCTTGTCTTGTTTACGCATCTCTTCACCATCACCTACTTATGAGTATAATAAGCAATTAACTTCGCGTCAACTTTGTCAATTCTAACGAAGCCGAACCTTTCAAACTGTATAATCATGTTTGGCTTTAACTTTTTACACGCACTTTCAGCGATGCCTTCTGCTAATGTGGCGTCTGGCA
>PIXZ01000036.1 GCA_003601605.1 Candidatus Bathyarchaeota archaeon | reverse complement strand
AATTCATTCACAAATTCCAGCAGGTTTTTAACAGCATTTTTTACTATAAAAACGCATTTTTCATCAAAAACCTTCGAGTTCAACGCCTTTTTCGATTCTTCTGGAACTGAAAGGTCATAGCCAATAATTTCTCGACAAAAAACGCTGCCATTTTCTTTTTCAAATCGTTTATAGAATTCTTGAGCAAGCTGGTAAGCTTTGAGGCGTTTCTCTAATTTCGGCTCATTAGCCCCATATCTTATTCCTATAGCCATAACACCCCCAGTTAACGCTCCGCAAAGAGAACCCAAATGGCCGATTCCTCCACCGAAAGCCGTAGCAATTTTTGGAATAAATTCGTTTTCGCCGTTCCAGTGTTCAAATATAGTTAGTAAAACGCTTTGAGCGCAGTTGTAGCCTTCTAAAAAACGTTTGGCTGCCTTTTCGCAAAGAAGTTCTTTTATGCTCATAAAGAATTGCCTGTAAAAATGTAAAAAGTTAGAAGTGTTTTGGAATTTCTTGAATGGCGGCAACAACGAGTTTTACAGTTTTTTCCACGTCATCAAGGCACAGCATGGATGCTGGGCTGTGAATGTAGCGTGTTGGCACTGAAACAACTCCGCATGGAACACCTTCCCTCGTCAATGATATTCGTGCAGCGTCTGTAGACCCTGGCAAACCTGTTTCAAGCTGGTATGGTATCTTATTCTTTTCAGCCACATCTATAAGAAGACGTAAAACTTTGGGATGAGCAATTAATCCAGCGTCAGCCACTTCGATGGCTGGTCCTTTTCTCATTTTTATTGGCGCTTCAACCTCTTTTACTCCCGGCACGTCTCCAGCTACAGTTACGTCGAGAGCTATGCCAACATCGGGGTATATTCCAAAAGCAGCTGTGGTTGCCCCTCTTAAGCCTACTTCTTCTTGAACTGTTCCGACAGCGTAAACTGTACAGTTCGTCTTTTTAAGACGCTTCATTGTTTCTATCATGACTGCGCAGCCTACACGGTCGTCGAAGGCTTTTCCTATGACTATGTTTTTTCCAACTTTTGCAAATTTTATGTCAAATCCTACAGGGTCTCCGATTTTTACGCCCATTTTCTTTGCTTCTTCTTGGTTTTTAGCTCCAACATCGATGAAAAGGTTGTCATAGGTGATTACTTTTTTGCGTTCCTCCTCTTTTTGGATGTGGGGTGGTTTTGAGCCTATTATTCCGTGAAGAGGACCTTTTTCCGTGTAGACCAAGACTTTTTGGGCTAGAAGTATGCGGTCGTCTATTCCACCTATTTTTGCGAATCGTAGAAAACCTTCTTTTGAAATTGTTTTCACTAGTAAGCCTATTTCGTCCATATGGGCAGCAAGCATGACTTTAGGCGCGTTTTTCTTTCCCTTTTTTATTCCGATGACGTTTCCAAGCTTGTCTTCTTTAACTTCATCCACATAAGGCTTGAGAAACTTTTTCACCAAACTTCTAACTTCTTCTTCTCTGCCTGCTACTCCACAAGCGTTTGAGAGTTTTTCCAAGTTTTTAACAAGCACCATTTCAGTTTCCTCTTGAAGTTTATTAGAATTCTAAAACTTTGTATTAAACAATTGTGGTAGGCTGAAAACGAGTTATAACATTAAATAACCGTGTAAAGAGCAAAACATAAAGATGCACGCAGCATTCTAGAGATAGGTTTAAGAAAAGATGATGCTCATTGAGGAAAATTGAAAAATCCACCTTTGTCTCGTTGATTGCTATTTTCGCTGCTTTTAATGTTATTTGCGATTCACTGGTTAGTTCACCTCTACCCTATTCTGGTGTTTGGCATAGCTGGATTTTCATACTTGAACCACTTACAGGGATTATTCTTACACCTTTAGCCAGTTTCTTCTCAGCACTTATTGGAGTTATGATAGGTCATTTCGTCAACTTTCTTGATGTATATGAGTTTCTTTTCACGTTAGGAGCACCTATAGGCGCTATGATTTCTTCCCTAATTTTTAGAGGGAAATGGAGTATTGCTTTAATTTACTATACTGCTTTGCTGGGTGCCTTTTTTGCCACTCCTGTTTCTTGGCAGCTTCCATTTTGGGGGATGTGGGATGTTTATCTTGCTTTTATATGCCTTCTAATTACAAGTGTGATGGTTAAGAAATGGAAAACTTTATGGAACACATGGTCTAGTTCGCGTCTGATCTACATTCTGGCGTTAAGCACGTTTATCGGGTTAGAGGCGGATGTGCTTTTCCGTATTTTTATTCTTATACCATGCCAAACATACCAGCTGTTTTACAATTTGGATGTAAACGCCCTACAAGGTATATGGATTTTGGGCGCTGTGGAAACATCAACTAAAGCTGCATTGTCCACCATAATAACCGCAACAGTGGGCTTACCAATAATCACTGCCATTCGAAAAATGGGCTTGAATATTCTGGAAGACTAAGCTGAATTAAGCATATCACATATTTTTTTCGCAATTTCCTTAGCCTTACACAAGGCAAGGCTTCGGCTTTTTCCTTCCACTACAACCGAACATAAGGGTTCACCTTTCTCAATTATACATCCGGGAAGGGGAATGTCTCTGACCTGCGGAAAATTTGTTAGGTCGGGGGCTATAACGCGTTTTGGAGCGTACAAGATTAATCGTATGCAAAAAGTGGACGGTTTTCTCCTTATTTGTGGTAATAAACCGTGTAGGCAAGCATTAACATGTGATTCAACTAAGTTTATTCCCAAAACTTTTTCAACACACTCCAAGGTTCCTTGAAACCTCGGGTTTACTTCAATAACGTAAGGTATGCCTTCCTTAGAAATTACTAAATCGATACCGTTTGAACCCTTTAGACCGAAATGCAAAGCTATTTTTTCAATAATCGTGTAACATTTTTCAACTATAGAATCAGCAAAGTGTAAGGGAACAATATTTCCACAATAGCTGAAAGGTTCTTGCTGGAAGAGAAAATGTTGTCCTAACAACTGTTCGTTTACTGTTAAAACTTTAACGTCTTTGCTGGTGGCAAGAAAAGACACGCTTGCATGAACTCCTTCAACTAATTTTTGAATCAAAACTTTTTTACTGAATAAAGAAACATGCGAAAACGCTCTTTCTAACTCTTCAATATTCCATGACACTCTAATGCCTGCTCCTGCAAAACCTTTGGTTGGCTTCACTACCACGGGAAACTCTAGCTTTTTCGCCGCTTTCATGGCTTCATTCAAGCTTTCTACAACAAGCGTTGCTGGATGAGGTATGCCCAACCGTTTAAGTTCTTCGAAAAACTCTGGTTTCCTTCGAACTTTTTCAATCGTCTTAGGTTGATTTCCTAAAATCGGGGCAACCAGCTCGTTTAGTGCGTACAATACTTCGAAATCATCATCCAGTCCTGAAGACAGTAAAATTGCATCTATCACGAACTTTTTAACTAAACTTTTCGCCATATTAAGAAAGGCTTCTGGTTTAAAAAGCAAACCTATTTTCCCACAGCTTTTCCCGCTTTTTTGCTCAATTAACGCTTCACATCCAGAGCACACGCGTCGAAGATCTAAATCGCCAAAATAGTCTACTGCATAAACATCGTATCCAGCCTTTTTTGCCGAAACAGCTAGAGAAACTGTGTCAACTCCCACTGCGAGGATGTTTCTAATCTTTTTTTCTGACACTTAGTGCTCACTTTGCACGCTTATTGCTACTTTATTTTAAAAGAAAATGGGAGTTAAGTGGATGATGCTTGCGGTTGTTGCCTTTGAAGTTCCAAATATTCTGTAAGGAGCAGAACACCTTCTATTACGAGGAATATTCCCACGATTATTCCAACAAGGTCTGGCACAACAATTATTATTATTCCGAAAACTATGCAGAGAATCGCTAATATCGGCTTTGAAATCGTTATTCCAATTTTCTTTAAACCTTTTTCAATAACTTCTGTCAATCTGTCTACACTCCCGCGTGCCAATAACCATTGATAAACGTTTTTCCAATTATTTAAGATATTCGAAAACAGCAATTATTCAAAGAGTTTTTGCATCGTTATATGGTTTATAAAAGTATATATCTAACATTTTATGTTAATACAAAACGGTGGAAAACATAATGGAACAACGAAAGATAATGTCCCTTGGCCGTTCTTCTCTAGTTATTTCACTTCCAAAATATTGGACACAATTAAACGAGCTTAAACAGGGAGACGTTGTCTCTATCGCCATGAATAGAGACCGCTCTTTAGTTGTTTTCCCAGGTGCAAAAAAGGAAAGGGAAGCAATTAAAATAACTCTTCACATAGAACCGGAAGAAAACATAGAATTTGTTATCCGTAGCATAATTGCCTGCTACTTGAACGGATATTCCAACATTCGATTGGTTTCAAAAAAATTTTTCACTGTTCCCCAGCAGAAAGCCATTCGCAGAATAGTTCGGATGCTTTATATGCGAATAATGGAGGCAAACACGAAAGAGATGCATATTGCCACGCTCATAGATGAGTCTAAAGCCTCTATTGAAACAGGAATTAATAGAATGTATAAGATATCTAGCGCTATGTGCCGAGACACGTTAACCGCTTTAAAAAACCAAGATGCATCTCTAGCAAAATCCGTCTACACCATTGACGATGAAGTAGACCACTTCTCCTTTTTCCTATTAAGACTGATACGTAGAGCAGCAGTTGATCCCACACTGGCTAACCAGCTTGCCCTAGAACCCATAGACTGCCTCGACTATCAAACCCTTGTTCACCGCATAGAACAGGTTTCAGATCAAGCTGCTAACATAGCTAAGCATATTATAATGATTGAAGGAAGGAAAAGGAAGATTTCTAAGCTTCTTTTAGAAAAGATGTATGCTGCTGGATGCGATGCCTTAGCTTCCTACGACAAGGCGGTAAACGCTTTACTCTCAAACGACGTAAAATGTTCAGATGAAATTATTGAAAATCAGGCTAAAATAGAAAAGTTAGATCAGGAAATAGCGTCTTTGGCGTTTTTGAAAGAAAAGGATACTGAGGTTATCTGTGCGTGTTGTTCAATACGCGATAGCATAATGCGTATAGCCGAGTATGCAGCAGACATCGCCGAAATAACTGTTAACCGCTCTTTCAAACCGCCTTCTTAGTATAAGTCTAGGAACCTTTGCGTTCTTTTGGAGGATAGCTAACAGTTACTGTGAGTTTAGCGGCGGGTAATTCGCCTTTCAGTATTTTCCTTGCAAGTTCTATGGCATAGTTGTAGTTGTAAACCGTGCCCTTTCCGTTTCTTCTGGCTTCTCTCAAAATTCCCCTTTCAAGCTTGTATTTCAATCTGCCAATGGTAAGAGGGCCTATGCCAAAAATTCCTGGAGCAAACTCTCTCATGTCGTCATTAAGTTTCATGCCTTCCACTCCGAGGGGTGGCACCGCATTAACGTCGGCTATAACTTTAACAAGTTTCACTTCACTTAACATTTCTTTAGTGACAATTCTAACGCCAGCCACTGAAGCGCAGAAAATCACATCAGCCTTCTTTATAACTTCAGCTTTTTTGTCAGGAGTGGGAGCGAAAACTCCTTCCACATTCACTCCGTATTTATGCCGAAGTAGGTTAGACAATTTAGTAACATATTCTTCGCCATTAGTTCTGTTTGGATTTGGGCTTACGATCATAACGTTGCATCCTAGCTTAGCCAATAGTACAGCTGCAACTCTTCCAACAGCGCCGGTGCCAAAAACTGCAACTTTTTTATCTTTTAAGCTTCCAAGTTTAGATTTAACCAGAGCGTCTTCAACTTTTGCCACCATAGCAGCAGCCGTGGTGTAGGCGCCAGCTGGATCAATTATCGTGTTGGCTTGAAAAGGTGGAAACATGGAGTCACGCACAACCTTTAATATTTCCTCCGCTTTTTCCATGTCTTTTCCGCCGATAAAAAAGCATGTACGCTTAACTCCTTTAGGGTCTCTAGAAAATATGGCGTCTTGCACTATCTTTCTGGCTTCTTCAAAGGTTACATTCTCGTAGGGAACCACCACGCTAAATCCAGCGTCATAGGCCATGCAAATATCAAAAGGACTGGCTCTCTTGTCAGTATCCAAGAAAAAGAGAATGTAAGGGGCTTCTTCAGAAGTTTTCTTTATAACAGGCTTTATCTTGATCTGCATGGATTTAAGTAAATCCTCAATTTCCGCTGGAGACGCCTTTTCTTGTGTGAAAACCAATTTTTTTGAGGGCTTAATTGTTTCTACTTCAGCATCTACTGATTCCAATAGTTTTTTGACTCCGCTGACATGTTCTGGACTTGAAACGTGTATGCATACGATTTCTTCTTTCTCCATTTTCCTAGCATTTTCGAGTATGCCCATGACAATCCAGTTTTCTCTAACCGAAAACTTCGCTTCTCGTTCAATTTCTTCAATTTCCTGTTGCAGACATTGACCATAAGCTATCAGATACTCTTTTTCCATGCTGTCTTTGTTTGGCATTTCCTCTAAAGCTTTGAGTATGCGGTCTCTCAACTCTTTTTTCTCTTCTAGAAGGGAAAACACGTAGCCTTTCGCGTTTTCATCCATATCCACCGCAAACAATGGAATATTGCTTTTCTGAGATATTTGGGCGATAGCATTTTTTTCGCTGAATTCTTTAGCTGAGCGGTTTCCCTGTTCCTCTGTTATAAAGTCTGGTTTAACCTCATCGATTAGTTTTTCCAGAAAATTGCAAAAGGCAACGGATGGCTTGAATCTTGAGGAGAGTATGTTTTTTGGAGTGTGATTGTTTGTGGGTTCTATAATCCAGAATGGTTCGCTGTATTCTTTTTCAACTATTATGACTTTTAATGTCTTTCCTTCTAATGGTGTTATTTCAAGGGTTTTCAATTGAATTCACCTAGAACTGTAGAGAGAAGGAGCTAAATATATACTTGCTCGAAATACCATATATACACATTAATAGCGTATATAAAAAAAGCAAAATTTACGCTACACATAAACTAAATGTAACATAAAATGGCAAAGACCAGTTTAATGCTTATTCCCTTTTATGGCCCTTAAGCCACTTTTGATAGATTTCCTCATCAAAAACTGGCGGCAACATCAACTTCTCTTTAACCTTCAATCTACCTCCTCTAGAATGCGGTCTCCTAACCAAAGAGTCAGCATACTTTTCAATCTCTCGCGCCTCTTCAGCAAGACTAGCTGCAACCTGTGCAATTTCATGGGCACAAGCAACCAGTGGAATATACTTTTCCTTTTCTTTTTCCATGAAGCAGGCTCGCGTGTTTATCTCCGCAATTTTTTTCGTTAGTTCGTAGGCTGCCATAGCCTTTGCTTTGGCATATGGATTTTTAAAGTCAGAATTATCCCTAATGCTGGCGGTGTCTATGACAAGTTTTGGCAGTTCGGGCGTTAACTCTTCTTTATAGCCGTGGATAATCTTGTCAATCTCTTGATAGATAATGCGGTAAACGCCTGTGATTGCAAGCACTTTTATTATGTTAGAGTTGAAAATCGCCATTTCAGTAGGGTCTAAAAACTCTTTTCTAGCTCCAATAAGGGGGTCACCCATAACTATAATGTAGCCAAAGCCGTGCTTTTCAAACTCTTCCCTTAGACGTTTTCCTGGAGCGTCAGAAACAAAAATTGCGGGAATTTTCTTTTCCGCAAGGATTTCTCTTGCTCTTGTGGGTCCTTGAACCGCAGGGTTTGGCGAAATGAAAACTAGAAAGTCTGGGTTGAAATCGAAGATTTTTGGCAGGGCTTCTTCTACCTCTTCTGCAAGCATTTTCGCACCTGTTGTTACACTTCTGACGCTTATGTCTTCTCTATCGGCTAGCTCATCAAAGAGAAGTTCAAGCAGTGGTGCGGTGCCGATGTTGCCGCATTTAAAAATGCCTATTTTAACTTTTTTCAAGGAGTCCACCTAGACAGCTCAAACTAAAAGCCGTATTTAGAAAATGATGTTTATAAGGATTTCAGAACATAGCCTTTAACACCAAAGAATTTAAACGATTTCACCATTTGTATAGTAAGTCTAGGCGAGGAAAAGCATGAGCGAACAAACCTTTACATATAAAGCTGAAAACGGAAACATATGCGAGATTGCAGATACTTTTGCTGAAATGTTTCCTTTATGGGCTGGAAGAATCCTCATAACGGCTGACAGTGAAAAATGGGCTTTAACCGCTGCAGAAGTTGCCACCGGTTTCGCAACAAGCGTTATAATGTCTCCTGCCGAAGCTGGCATAGAAGGCACTGTGCCACCCGAGAATACCCCAGACAAGCGCTCTGGCGTTTTAATTCAAATATACAACCGAAACAGATTCGATTTAAAAAATCAGATGATAATGCGCATAGGACAGTGCATAATGACATGTCCAACGACTTCAGCGTTTGATGCGTTGCCAAAGGCTAAAAGACGGTTAAAAGTTGGTAGAAGCCTAAGATATTTTGGTGATGGTTTCCAAAAAAAGGTTTTAGTTGGGAATAGAAAAGCTTGGAAAATTCCAGTGATGGAAGGAAACTTCATTGTAGAAGATTCCTTTGGAGTTGTGGAAGCGGTGGCTGGTGGAAACTTTCTTATACTTGCCAAAGACAAGACAAGCGGACTAAAGGCAGCAGAAGAAGCCGTAAAAGCCATAAAAAACAAAACAAGCGAAGTAATTTTGCCCTTTCCAGGCGGAATCTGCCGTTCAGGCTCGAAGGCAGGCTCCTTAAAATATAAGCTTAAAGCGTCTACGAATCATCCTTACTGTCCCACATTACGAACTCTTGTAGAAGATTCGCATATTCCAGAAAACGTGAATTGTGTTTACGAAGTTGTGATTAATGGTTTAAGTCTGGAGGCTGTTAAAAGGGCTATGGGTGTGGGAATAAAAGCTGCAGCAAGCATTTCGGGAGTTGTTAGAATTTCTGCAGGCAACTATGGCGGTAGACTCGGACCATACAAGGCTTTTCTGAAAGAAGTTTTAGAAGCCTTATAACTTTTCTTCCCAAACTCTTATCTGTTACAATCTAATCTAGCTTTAAGGCTAAAAAGCACGCAGTGAAAGCAATTGAACAGTAAGAAAAGAACTTCGCTGGAGTTATTCAGACTCAAAAAGACACTGCAGGCTCTAGCTAACAAAGAGGGAAGAGGGACAGAACTTATCTCGCTTTACGTGCCCCCGGGAAGACAGATAAGCGAAGTTATGAACATGCTTAGAGACGAGTATGGCACAGCCTCCAACATAAAATCCACCACTACCCGCAAAAACGTTCAAGATGCGATTGTAAAGGTTCAGCAGCGTTTAAAACTTTTTAAAAAAGTTCCGGAAAATGGGCTTGTAATCTTTTGTGGGGCGGTCCCCCAGAATGGTGCTGGAAGCGAAAAAATCGAAACTTACGTGATTATTCCTCCAGAACCTATAAACATATACCTTTACCGTTGTGATTCAAGATTCCACACAGAACATCTCCAAGAGCTTCTGCGGGAAAAGGAAACTTACGGCATACTCCTCATAGACGCTTCAGCCGCCACTTTCGCCACCCTTCAAGGCAGAAGACTTGAAATTATCAGACAGGTAACTTCTGGCGTTCCCGGAAAAACAAGAGCTGGTGGACAGTCAGCAAGAAGGTTTGAAAGGCTTCGAGAAATGAGGCTTCAAGAATATTTTAGGCGAGTTGGTGAGCACGCCAACGAAGCTTTTCTGCAAATAGAAAACTTGAAGGGGTTGATAATTGCTGGTCCAGGACCAACAAAATACGATTTTGAAAAAGGCGACTATTTGAATTACATGCTAAAAGAGAAGATTATAGATGTTATTGACACGGCTTACGTAAACGAGCAGGGCGTTAAAGAGGTTGTTGATAAGGCTCCTGAAATCATGCGAAAAGTGCGGTATATTGAGGAAAAACAGGTAATGCAACAGTTTCTGTATGAGATTGGACATGACACTGGAATGGCAACCTACGGCGAAGAAGAGGTTAGAAGAGCTTTAGAAGCGGGCGCTGTGAGAACTTTGCTGCTTTCAGAAGGATTGGACATTTTACGCGTTACGGTAAAATGTAACTCCTGTGGATATGAGGAACAACAAACAATGAAAAGCGCAATGTTAACCAGTTTTGAGCAGGAGCTTTCTGGAAAACCTTGCCCGAAATGTCAAGCCCCAGCCCTAAGCATAACAGAAACCCAAGAACTTATCGAAAATTTTGCTCAACTGGCAGAATACTCCAACGCTGACGTTGAAATAATATCGGTGGAAACAGAAGAAGGGCAAATGCTGAAGAAATCCTTCGGCGGAATAGCAGCAATACTAAGGTTCAAACTGCAAAACTAGGTGCACCAAAATGGACATTTTAACCATAATTTTAACAGCGCTAGGACTGGCAATGGACGCCTTCGCAGTTTCCATAAGCCAAGGAATAACCATAATAAGCGAAAAAACTTTCAACGCCTTTAAAATGGCAGCCTTTTTCGGTTTCTTTCAAGCATTCATGACAATAATAGGCTGGACGGTTGGACATAGCTTAAGCGAACTAATTTCAGGAGTTGACCACTGGCTAGCTTTCGGGCTTCTATGCCTAATAGGGCTGAGAATGATATACAAATCCTCAAGAAAGGAAAACGCTAAAGAGAACACGCAGCTAAATTTTTACGTTCTGCTTGCACTGGCAATCGCCACAAGCATTGACGCATTAGCCGCTGGCGTAAGCTTAGCCTTCTTAAAAATTTTAATAACTACGCCAATAATTATAATAGGCGTAACAACATTCGTTTTGTCATTTATAGGCGCATCTTTCGGCAACAAACTAGGAAAAATTTTCGAAGATAAAATAGAAGCAGCAGGCGGCATCATCTTAATCTTTATAGGAATAAAAACACTCGCAGAACACACACTTTAATAAAGCTTTAGCGGGCGGGGTGGGATTTGAACCCACGACCACAAGCTTTCTTCGCATGTTAGGAGGCTTGCGCCCTATCCATACTAGGCTACCCGCCCCCACAATATTTTAACCAGTATACAAATTTTAACTTAGTGTAAACCTTGCAAAAAACTTAAACTATCCACATGTTATCAAATAATGCGGTGCGGGGGTACCCGAGCCAGGTCTA
>PIXZ01000035.1 GCA_003601605.1 Candidatus Bathyarchaeota archaeon | reverse complement strand
ATACTGGTAGCGGGGAGTCTTACGTTTTAAAACCATATATCCAATACAAGCAATTATGAAACTTACAGCCAAAACTGTAACTTCATCCGATGTGTTCTCTTTTCGTTCTAAACTGGAATAACTTTCAAGCTCTCTCATTTTGTGAAGAACAGAAATTTGCATTGAGTGGTTATCTGTTGGGTTGATTTCTGCAAGAGTAACTAATGGAACTATTGTTAAGGCTATCCCAAGAAATATAGCTATCACCACATAAGCTACTGCTTTCTTCAATTATGTTATCCTCCACCTAAAATAATAGGTGGAATAGCTTTTAGTTCTACTTTTTAGAACAGCATGAAACAGTGTCAAAACGGCTTTGCCCTCCAGCCCTCCATAACCTAACAGTTTCAATCCAAAAAATCACTGATGCAATTGAGCCGAACATTACAGCATAAAAGCTTGGAAAAATCTGGCCCAAACCACACAATATCAGATAAGTTGTTAGCATTGTTGAGAGAAAAACTGAATAGAAAAAATACCGAGGCACCAGATAACGCCCCATACGCGTGAAGAACTTTAAGATACCAACTTTCACTTCCTCCTCAAGCACATATTCGCCTGTCATTTTTTTCCGCACAAGACCCAAATCCTGCAGTTTTCCTAAATGATGAACCGCGATGCTTGGACTGGAAAAGCCCAAAGCACGTTGAACTTCCCTAATACCTACGCTATGACTGGGCTGCTGAAGAAGATACCAATACACTAAAAGAGTTTTCCCCTTCAACGAAGACTCAATAACCCTCAAATCCGTTTCCCTAGGGCTTTTAGACATGAACTTCCCTTCTAAATACACATAGTGCCGAACTGTTTAAAAGCCTAATTTAAGTCCGGCTTAACAAGTGGACAATTACATAAAAAGTTGGAATAAAATACTAGAAAATTAGAAATGGACAGCCTACATGGATTTTCAGATTTTTCGTTCTAGCCATAGCCCTGTCAACGGATCTTCCTCACTAAATATTACTTTTCCGTTGATCACCACATTTTCAACTTCTAACAGAGACTTCCACAACTTCGCCTCAACAATCTTTTCTTGAAGATTCCGCTTTATTTCCTTCAACAATTTTACTCTTTCAGCGTCTGAAAACTCTAGCAAATTTAGCTTTTTTGCTTTATCTTTTTTCTTAGCCATACCATTCGTCTCCAAAAGACCTTTCGCATATCTTAATAAATCATTTCTTTCTATACGAGAATGTTTCAATAACCGATATATCCTATTCAAAAATGCCGTCCGAGTAACTCTGAGATTTCATAACTCTGAGATTTCATCTTTATGTCAACCTAATGCCTTCTCATCATCCGGCAAGAGAAAAATACGGAACCAAAAATAAAAATGTTCTCGATGGTTAATGTTTTCCACATTCAAAACGGTCGAAAAGAACATTTTTGTGTAGTGTAAAAAAGTGGATTCAGAATTCATATTCTCTATTCATAAGTTAGTTAAATACCCCTTGCCTATTTCTTTGCATGAAAACTGGAGGAAAATCCTTGAAATATAAAATCACACTTAAACAAAGAAAAGAATTGGAGACTAAAATGGCTAAAGTTTTCAAGGAAAACCTTAAAGGACTCTCGGCGGAATTGCAAAAAATATTGCTAGATGACCTAGTGACAGCCTTCCAAAATGTGACAGCCTTCCAAAATAGAATAAACGTGTTAATTCGAGCACAAGAGAAAAGAAGCTATTAACATTGAGTAAAGAGGAAAAAGACATAGTTTGAATCCATAAAAGCTTTATATAGAAAGATTGAAAATATCGCCAAGAGGTTTGGATAATGAGACGTTCCAAACTTGAAATGTATATAGATATACTAAAAGTGTTAGCCCACCGCGGCCCATTAAAGCTAACTCACATAATGTATAAGGCTAACGTGAACTGCAGCGTTCTAAAACAATACTTGGAATTTCTGATAAAACAGAATTTGGTTGAAGAAAGAACTGTTGGGAAACGCCGAGTAGTTTACGCTATAACCCAAAGAGGCATAACGGTGCTAAAACACTTTAGAGAGCTAAAGCAGGTTCTGCCAATAGTGGAAGAGTCAAGAAACAGGGTTCCAGTACCCTACTGAACCATCCATTTTTAAACTATTTTACGCTTATAATTCTTGCAAAATTATTTAACAGAAACTTCTTTTGATATACCTTCTTTCTTGAATTGTTAACCATGAAAGTTTAATTTGAACTTTCTATATGAAAACAAGTTTCAAACATAAATAGTTGATATTACTTTTGAAAATAATTATGTCAGTTTCGTAAGACTTAATAAACGCTACCTTCTCTAAACTAAGTGTATATGCGTAAAACACTGGGGAAATTAGCGTGGCTAAGCGGGATGCATTAGGGAAAAAGCCTTTGCAGGTTTTGGAGAAGATTAGGGAGAACCTTGAGAAGCTTAATGAGAAGATGGAGATTATGATTGAACTGCAAAAGCATGGCAAGAAAGAAGCGCAGCCGTTGCCTGAAGCACCTTTAGATGTTATGACCTTACTTTCTATGCCAGATCATCTGAGAAAGACGGCTATGACTGTTTGTAGGTTGGGGCGTGCTACTGCGGAAGATGTGGCTGAGCAGACGCATAGAGCTAGGGCTGTGGAGAGCGCTTATCTTAATCAGCTTGTGATCATGGGGCATTTAAAGAAAGAGCGGGTGGGAAGGAAAGCGTATTTTTATGTGGATAGGGAAGGACAAGGGTGATTGCTTTGGGGAAAATAATAGCCGTGCATTCTTATAAGGGTGGAACGGGAAAAACGCTTCTTTCCCTTAATCTAGCTGCAACGTTTGTTAAGTACGGCAAAAAAGTTTGCTTATTTGACTTGGACTTTAGAGCTCCAAGCCTTGCCACTCTATTAAAAATTGAGAAGACCGATTATTGGCTGAATGATTACTTAAATGGAATATGCGAAATTGACAAGGTTTTGATAGATTTAAGCGAAAGAATTCACGACGAAGGAAAGCTGTTTGTGGGCTTGGCTAATCCGACGACAGAAGCCATCAGAGACATGAGTTCCAAAGATAGAAAATGGGAAATGCGTGCTTTAGGAAGACTTTTGGCCCTTAAAAACTCCCTTGTAAAAGAAAAAGGCTTTGACTACCTAATTTTCGATACAAGTCCTGGACTGCAATACTCTTCTATAAATGCAATTGTTGCTGCCGACTTGGTGATTGTAGCCACCACTTTCGATAGGTCGGATGTGAATGGAACAAAGCGTATGTTACGGGAACTCTACGACCTCTTTGAGAAGAAGACTGAAATTGTTCTGAACAAGGTTTTGTATGATTTTTCTCCCAAATTTGGAAAAGAGGAACTAAAAGCGAAGATGGAAGATGAGTATCAAGTGCCTATTCTTGGAATAATACCTTGTTTCTGTGAGGTTCTAAAAAGCGAAGGAAAAACTATTTTCGCTCAAAATAGACCGGAGCATCCCTTTACCAAAATTTTGGATGAGATGGCACATAAGATAGATGATGAAGTCTAATTCTTTATTTTCCGAGTTCATAGGCGCACCCTCTAACATGGATAAAATCGAGTGTTATATCCATTAACACGATAATCTTATATTGTGTATAAAGTAAAAATTGTATGCGGTGTAGGATTTGAATAGAAGTGTAGCTTTAACTACGCTGGCTTGGGGACTATTTTTTGTCTTAATCGGAGTTGCGTGGGCTGCAAGTAGCACCTATGGAATCGATGCTGTTCCCTACATCGCTTTTGGAGCTGGTTTGATACTGATAGGATTGAACCTTGCAAGGATGGGAATGGGAATGAGGTTAAGCAAGTTTAGCCTTTTCATAGGAATAATAGCGCTTGCATTCGGCGGTTCAGCCATAATAGGCTATTCAGTGCCCTTGTTCGAAACAATAATAATATTGATAGGCTTGTTTATAATTGCAGAAGCTGTGAGAGCCCTAGCAAAATCTTAATAGAGCTTATGCAATTTTGAAAACTGAACAGCATAAAAAGTTTGGAGACTAGTTGGTTATTGGATAGGTCAGCAGTTATCCTTGCAGGCGGCTTTTCCAGCAGGTTTGGACAAGACAAAGGATTGATAGAGCTAGCTGGTAAACCTCTTGTAAGGTATGTGTTAGATGCTATTAAAAACATTGTTGATGAGAAGTTGGTTATTGTAAGTTCTGAAGACCAAGCTAAAAAGTATAGTGAAATTTTTGATTCAAGTTTAAAGATTTTTGTAGATAAGAACAAAGTGCAAACTCCCCTTGTTGGAGCTTTAACTGGTTTTCGAGAAGCTAAAGGACAATATACGCTTTTGCTCCCATGCGACACTCCTTTTATGTCTAAAGAAATTCTTTCACTGCTTTTCGAAATTTGCATCGGAAAAAACGCTGTTATTCCCCGTTGGCCTAACGGCTACATAGAGCCTTTGCAAGCAGTTTACTGCACCAAACCAGCGTTGGACGCTGCAGAAAAAGCTCTTGCAGATGCGAGTTTTAACATGCGAAGTTTGGTGGATAGGCTTCGAGGCGTGCGGTATGTTTCCACAATGGTTTTGCAGCAATTAGATCCAGAGCTTAGAACATTCTTTAATGTTAATACTCCTCTTGATCTTAAGAAGGCAGAGTTTATGCTTAAACATAAGAAGCGTTAAGTTTAGTGATGTTTCGCGTATTTTTCAGTTTCTGAAAAAAGTTTATCTATGTCTTCTTTTGAGTGGGATGTGCTTAATGCTCCTGCGTGCGTCGGTAGGAAAAAGACGCCATTTTCTATTAGGGTCAAATGGTATTCTGCTAACCTTTTCCTATCAGCCCTAAAGACGGCACTGGCATCTTTAACCTCTTCCTTTGTGAAATGGACGTTGAATAGTGAGCTGTCGCCAGTAACTTGTATGTCTAACGAATTGTTTTCAAAAATCTCTTTCAATTGTTTTCTTATTTTTTCTCCAAGCATGTTTAACTGGCTTATCAGGCTTCCGTCTTCTAAGAGTTTTAATGTGGCTAATCCAGCAGTCATTGTTATTGGGTTAGCGGTGAATGTTCCGCCGTGAAAAGAGTATTGGGGTCTAGGATAAAGGGTTGCGTCTAAGCGTTCCATAATTTCTTTTGGTCCGCAGAAGGCGCCTACTGGGAAGCCTCCTCCTAGGATTTTTCCGAAAACCGTTAGGTCTGCTTTTACACCGTAGTATTGTTGGGCTCCGCCTGGAGCAAGCCTGAAACCCGTGATGACTTCGTCGAAAATTAGTAGGGTTTCGTTTTCATTGCAGAATTCTCTAAGTCCTTTTAAGAATTCTTTTTCTGCTGGTATGCCTCCGCCGGCTCCGAGAACGGGCTCTATTATAATGGAAGCAACTTTTTCGTTTTTTAGTCGCTTTTCAACTTCTTCAAGGTTGTTGAAGGGTAGGAGAATTGTGTCTTGAAGGGCTCCTTTTGTTAAGCCTGCAGATTCTGGAATGTCAAAGGGATGTTTAACTCCAGTGTGAAGCGCATCGTAGCCGCCGTGCCATCCCCCTTCGAACTTGGCGATTTTGTTTTTCCCCGTATATGCACGGGACAAGCGCACAGCATACATGTTTGCTTCTGTTCCGGAATTTGTAAACCGCACCATTTCCGCGTTAGGCACCATTTTCACAACCTGTTCAGCTAGCTCAATTTCTAGTTCATGGGCAGTTCCGTAATGGGTGCCTTTTCCAAGCTGTTTTTTGACAGCTTCCATAACGGCTGGTGGGCTATGTCCCAATATGAGTGCGGTGTGTCCTAGCCAAAAATCCACATACTCGTTTCCGTCCACGTCGTAAAGCTTACTTCCTTGTGCTTTGGCGGTGTAGAAGGGGTAAGGCTCGAAATACCGTATTCCATAGGAAACTCCTGCTGGCAGAACTTTTTTCGCTCTTTCATGTAGTGTCTTAGATTTTTTGGTTTTGGAAGCGTATTTTTCTGGCATTTAAAACCCTTTCCAGAGTTTTATTTGATTAACCTATTATATTTTCTATGGCTTCTTTTAAATCGTTTACAATAAAATCTGCTTGTGGACATTTGACGTCTTTTCTTTCTCTGTCTAAAAGCATGGTTTTTATGCCTAACTTTTTGGGCAGTATGATATCTATGGGAATGTTATCTCCTATCATTATGGTTTCATCAGGTTTAACGTTTAGAATTTCTAAGACTTTTTTGTACATTCTTGGATTTGATTTGTCGCATTTTGCTTTATAGCCTGTCATAACAAAATCTAGGAACCTCTTTATTGGTTGAATTGCTTTTTTAAACTGAAAATATGCAATTGTAGTTACTATAGCTGTTTTAAAGCCGTACTGTTTTGCTTTTATTACTGCTTCAGCAGCGTCAGGATAAAGCTGATAGGGTTTGCTTTCAAGAAGTTTAGCAATAGCGTCAAGTGTTTCCTTGTCAACTTTTACTTTAAGACGCCACAAAATCCTTGAAAAATAGGAACGCCAATTCCTATAACCATGTTTTGGATAGTCAATCATGGAAACAAAAAACCATGCAGCCCTAAGTTGTTGCGGAGAAACTTCATAGCCTCTACTGAACAAATATTCAGACAGTTCCACATCACTTACTGGGTTCTTTACAAAAGCAAGAGTACCATGCAAATCAAATAATACGGCTTTTATTTTATTCAACTCAACTCCTTCGCATTTTACCATTATTCTATGGAAAAACTTTTAAGCTATTCGCTGAAATTGTCTGTTTTAGACTTTCTTATCTAAAATTTGGAGATTTATCATAATGAATATTGAGAGGAATTTGATAATTTCTATTTTAAAATTAACTAAAAATGGTTCAATTTCAAAAGAAATTGTTAAAAAAGATGCTAGAGTTACTTCTGAAATTGCTGAAAAAATATTTAAAAAATTGCATTCGAGCAGCCTTGTTTATTTGCAGAATAATTTTCTGGAAGCAGACAGTCTACAGCGTCTTAAATTGGCTGTTTACGCTGTACAGTTAGGCGCCGACCTTGAGACGGTAAGCAGTCATCTCCAGTGGAAAGAGTTTGAGGATATGGCTGCTTTTGCTCTGGAACGAAACGGCTATGGTGTTGTTAGGAATTTGCGGTTTAAACACATTGGCCACAGATGGGAGATTGACGTTGTAGGATTTAGAAAACCCATGGTTTTATGTGTGGACTGTAAGCATTGGCATCGTGGGATGTATCCTTCAGCTTTGAAAAGAATTGTTGAAGAGCAGGTTACTAGAACTTTGGCTTTGGCTGAAGTTTCGCAGAGCTTGGCTGGCAAAGTTGAGTGGGCTTCGTGGAGTAAAGCTAAATTTTTCCCTGTTGTGTTGTCGCTTACGGCGGGTAGGTTCAAATTTTACAATGATGTGCCTATTGTTCCAATTCTGCAATTGCAAGATTTTCTAAATCAGCTGCCAGCCTACGCCAACTCGCTAAAACATTTTACAAGACCCTAACCTACAAGATCTACAGTTGTTCCTAAAGCTTGTCCAGGCACGCCTTTTCTGAATCTTGCTTTAACCAAGCCTTTCTTACCATGCAAAGCCACAATCTTCCCAATAATCTTGCTTTTCCCGCTTTTCCAAGCTATTTTTCTCCCGATAAGTCGGCTGGCTTCCGAAGCTGAAGCTATATGCGTAAACTGGATTATGCACTCTTTCGGTCTCTGAGCTTTCGGACCTACACGATAATTAACTATGATTCCTTGAATTTGCTGGGTCAAGAGTTTTCACCTGAAACAAGTATTTTCAAAGATTAACCGCCCATTTTAATATGTTTCGTTAAACAAGCCCATCAAACTATTTTAACGGTTTGAAATTCCCCCTATCCCTTTTCAGTATCCTAGCTTTTTCTGGAAGTTTATCCCCTTCCCAATCTTTCCAGTTTAATTCTTTGAAAATCCATTTCTTCCCAAGATGCGCCGCAAGAACAGCGTGCTTAAATTCCCGTTCTAAGGGGATGAGCTCTTCTAAAAATCTGAAAAGTTTGTCAATCTGCTTTTTTGGAAAATAGGCGTAGTAACTTGCGTTTTTAACCTCGAAAGCATAAACATCCTTGTCTTTTCTTGCGATAACGTCTGGCAAGGGGCTTAGGCTTGGATTGCTTACTGGGACGCGCACTGCGTTAAATCCGTGTTTTTTTAAGAGTTTTACAAGGACGTTTTCGCTGTAGAAGCCTCTTTTGCGCCATCTGCGAATCCTAGCCTTATCAACAGCCCTAACCATAGCCTATTCTCCTAAACTGCTTTCTAAGAGTTAAGATTCCTTTTCGTGGTATAGAAAATTTAGGTCTTTCTACGTTTATAAGTTTGAACAGGAACTTTTATGGCGGGCTGTTCCACCAAACACTCTTTTAAGTAATCGTCTAAAGTTGCTGCTGGAACAACTTCGATTTTATAGTCTTTAACATCAATTGAATGTTCATAATTCTTTAGTGGGATAACCACCTTTTTGAATCCCCAAGCTTCAGCAGCCTTAATTTTCTCGTAAACACCGCCTACAGCCGTTATTTGAATAGAATTGCCCACACCCAAGTTTATTTCTCCAGTAACAGCCACATCCTGCCTTATGGGCTTACCTTCAATAAGAGAGCAGAGGAGAATCGCCATTGTTACGCCTGCGGATGGTCCGTCAACGCCGTAGGATTGGGCGAAGTCTATATGGGTCAAATAGTCTTGAGCTATGTCTATTCCGTATTTTTGAAGTATAACACTGCGCACTTTGGCTATGCTGTCAGAAATGAAGCTCTGTCCTTTGGCTACGCCTGTAACCTTGTAATAACCCTTAATCGGATAGTTTCTTGGAAGTTCGTTTTTCTTAACCATGTGGGCTTTCACACATAGGACGCTGCCCGTCATCTCTCCGCTGTAAGGGTCTCTAACAACTGCTAAGCCGTAAATCTGTCCAAGTTTAACTCCTTTAGGTGTTATTTCCAGAAGCTTGCCTCTCTCGCTTAGTTGATGCTCTAGAATCTGCTTTTGTATTGTTTTGCAGTGGTGTTCTATGGCTTCTCTCACATGCCTTTTTTCCACCACCTTGCAGTCTTCGTTCATTGCTAAGGTGGCAGCAGTTTTTATAATGGAGATTAACGGTCTGAACCTTGTTGTTAAGGCGTCTTTCTTGTTGCTTCTGCGTCTGCCTTCCTCAACAATTTCTTCGCAGGCTTCGCGGCTAAAGGGTATTAGGTTGAAACGTTTAACCTCCTGCGCTATAAACTGCACATATTTGCGTCTGTTTTCCACAGTGTTGGGCATGTCATTGTTCATTTTGACAACTTTTCCATAACCGTAAATGCGGTCCATAAGAGCTGGGTGAATCTGCCCTATACTGTCAAAGTTTCCAGCTCCTACAAGGAAGGTTATGGCTGGCACTGGTTCGGTGGCAACAGCCATAGCCGCCGTGTCGCCGCCATGCCATTTTCCCCTTATAGTTATTGGCAGCTGTCCATCTTCAAGCACTGTCAAGAGCGTTATTGCTTCTTCAGGGTTTAGGTTCTTTATCTCGTCAATGTATAGTATTCCAAGAGAAGCGCGGTGGATGTCTCCCGCTGTTACTCTCTGGTGCTCTGGTGTTCCAAGTCCCCCCGTCTGGTAGGGGTCCCAGGCTATTGAGCCGAAAAGCTGAGCGCTTCTATGGCCAGTAGCGTCGACAAAGGGTGCGTGTCCGGAGCTGTTGTCTACTATTAGTTTTGGGACGTCTGTTTGTCGGGCTCCTCCTATGCCTCTTAGGTTTCCAAGTCCGCCTAGTCTTGAGAACCACCACATGAAGACTCCGAAGAAGATGAGGCTTCCGCCTGGAATGAAGGTTAGAGGTACTAGCCCTACGAACTGTCCTACGAAATAGTCTATGAAGTTATAATTGTAATACTCTTGTAATGGCTGTCCCATATACATTGGGTTGGCATTCCATGTTTGCCACGCTTGGTACATGAAGTAGAAGCCTAAGGAGATGAGGAACAATCCTAGAAATATGAGGAAGAGCTGCAGGACTTTGAACCCAACTTTTGTTATGAATTTTCTTTTAAGTTCTTTAAGCTGCTCTCTTTGGAGAATTTTTTTCCCTTCACCCGCCTTATGTATAGAAATTTTGGGTTGGCTTGGCAAGGCTTGGTTTTTCCAGCATAGTACGTCAAAAAGTTTTATGCCCTTTTCTTTATACACTTGTGTTAGTTTTTCGGCTAAGGCTCTTCCAATTAATGATTTGCCTGTTCCAGGGTCTCCTAAAAGGAATAGGTAGGGACCTGGGCTTATGAGGGTTTTGGCTGAGGGTTTTGGTTTGTCGGGGTTGCTCCAAGTTTCGTACCATTGGGTTTTTTCAAGCCATTTTAGTTTGTGTACCCATTCGTCGAGGCATAGGAAGCATTCTTTTAAGGCTTGTTCTTGCCCTATAACCCAGTTTATTAGGTTGTCGTCAACTGGAAAGCCTTCTGTGCTTTTGAATTTGCCCCAGTTCCATTTTACTTTAACTTTTCTGCCGTTAACGTTTCTTTCAAGTATTTCTATGTCGTTTCCAAAAGGGTTGATGGGCAAGACAAACACCTTTAGCCTTCTCGTCCTCCAACCAAAACATTGTTTTCAATTATTATAGAGGTTATTTCAAAAATGATAATATGCAAAAACGCATAACATGGTATTTAAAACGAAAAATTTTCGAAAGTCCCGTTTAAAATTTTAAGCCTATTTTCTTTTCCTTTTTTCCGTAAAAGCCTGTTTTTTAATTTGTTGTTTCTCGAAAGATTTCCAAGCGGAAATTGAGCGGAATATTCTTTCAAAGCCGAAAATCTTAAAGCGTAATTTCAGCCTAAATTTTCCAAAGAAGCTTAAAACGAGCTTTTCCGTTTCCCGCTAAAACCTTTCTTATGGAGTTTACCAAAGCCTTATAGAAATACTGTCGAAAATCTCCATGCGAAGGCTTCAGCCACTTTGTTCGTGAATGCTTCGAGTTTTTGCTTGGGGTTTTTAGGCGGCGGTTGAGATTGACGATTTTAAGTTGTTTCAGCTGTAATAGTGTAGACCCCCCTCTAGTTTCTTTGGGAATGGCGTTTTGCAGCGTGTTTGGGTGATGCTTTTGTATACAGCTTAAGGGCTGTGGCTTCTGTTTGGGGTTTTCACCAGGAAGGTTTGGATGTTGTTTTGGCTGTGGAAAGCGTGTGTTTTCTGGCTTGTTTTTGTTGAGTGGGGGAAGTTGTAGTGTTTGGTGTAGGCTAAATCCTTGATATTTTTGCGATTGTTACGGTTATCTTTTTCTTTTTGGTGGTTCTGGTTGTTATAGTATTACCATTTGATTTTCCATTTCACCAGCATATCCCTAGGCAAAGGCTGTATACAAAAGCATCAACGCAGTTCCCTGTTTTCGCCTTTGAAAAGGCTTATGAAACTTAAACGCGTATTCTAGGCTATGAAAACCGGAAAAATCATCCGAGAGTTTGCTGCGAAGGATGGGCGTAAGGTGGTTTTGAGAACGCCTAGGTGGGAGGATCTTGACGATTTGTTGGAGTTTATTAATTCGCTTGTGGAGGAGCGTGCTAACATTGTTAGGACTGAGAAGGTTTCGAGGGAGGAGGAGGTTGAGTGGTTGTCTAGGGTTTTTAGTCGGCAGGAGAAAGGTGAAATGTTTTGTTTGGTGGCTGAGGTGGATGGGCGTGTTGTGGCTAATTCCGAGATTGTTAAGGGAAGGGGCTATGCTAGTCATGTGGGTGTTGTTGGCATTGCCGTTAAGAAGGGTTTTAGGGATTTGGGTATTGGAACTGAGATGATGAAGACTTTGGTGGAGCAGGCTAGGCGGATGGGCGTTAAGGTTTTGACGCTTTCTGCTTTTGCGAACAATGAGCGGGCGATACATGTTTATAAGAAGTTGGGGTTTGTTGAGACTGGGCGGGTTCCGAGAAAGTTTTTCAAGGACGGTGCCTATATAGATGAGGTTATAATGACGAAGCTGTTAGAGGAGTAGAGGGTGGAAAGCCTTGTCAAACTTTAAAGTTTTTAACACCACCTACAGCTTTTCAACTAAGGGCGAAATAGACTTTGTGGATTTGACGGATAAGGTGCATGAGGTGGTTTCGCAGTCTGGCGTGAGAAACGGTTTGGTGCATGTTTTTGCTCCGCACGCTACTGGCATACTGGTGCTTACGGAGAACGAGTATGGCTTGTTAAATGACATTAAGAATTTTCTTGAAAAAGTAATTCCGAAAAGAGGCGGATATATGCATCCTTCTAATGCGCATTCTCATTTGAGGTCTATGCTTTTGCCGCCTGACAAGACTTTGCCAGTGGTTGATGGGCGTGTGGAGTTTGGGACTTGGCAGTCGCTGATTTTTGTGGAGACGGATGTTCATCCTAGAAGAAGAACAGTAATAATCCAAGTAATAGGACAATAA
>PIXZ01000004.1 GCA_003601605.1 Candidatus Bathyarchaeota archaeon | reverse complement strand
CTGGGACAGTGAAGTTCTGAATGTCAGGCGGGTTTTTTGTCGTATTCCCGAATGTTGAGGTGATGTTAAGAGTGTAGATGCCTATTGTGGCGTTTGAGGGAATAGTCCAGTTCGCGTAGATTTTTCCTTCACTTGTAGCGTTTATAGTTTCCGAGTGAAGAGTTTTCTCTCCCTTACTTATTGTTATCGTAACATTTTCTTTTTCTTTATAACCTATTGCTTTGATGTCTACCACTTGATGTCTATGATATTCTGTGGAGTTAGTGAGTCCTATAAAGAAAGTTTCTTGCGCGAGAGTGGTGTTAAAGAAGATTTTGTACTCTCCAACGTAGCTTGTGTTTGCGTTTTCAAAGTCGCTTGGAAAAGTTAGCTCTCTTGTAGCATTTCCGTATTCAGACGTGGTAACATTAATTGGTTCTGTGGTTGGATAGGTAGCGTTTGAAGGGTCTTGAACTGTTATGTTTGCGGTGTAAAGCTTGCTTTTTTCTCCACCAGTTATGTTCAAAATGATTTGAACGGAATCGCCTTCTTGCAACTGTGTTGGAGGCGTTATTTCTGGGAGGACTTTCAGAGAATAGGATGTTGTCACTGCAAAGAGCGTAGTGTCGCTTTCTTTTGTTGTGTCGTCGATGAGGGTTACGTTGTGGCTTCCTTTGAAGGTGTTGGGAACTGTAAAGGTTGCGTTCACCGTGTGTTCTGTGGCATTTCCGCTGGTTATTTCGATTTCATCAAACTTTACTATATAACGTCCGTTTGGAGTGCTTATGTTGCCGTTTAGCTGAACAAGTGTCCCGACGTTTCCTAAGGTGGGAGTTATGGAGATTATGGTTGTTTCCGCTTTTGCGGAATGCAATAGTGAAAAGGATATTATTACTGAAGTTAATATGATTAGCAGGCATACTGCAGTTTTGGATTTTTTAGAGTTAAATTCTGCCAAATCTTTTCCCTTCTAAGCTATTCCGTAAAGATTGTAAACACTCTACTACTATGAACATTTTAAACTTTACCTTTTTAACATAAAAGATAAAAGGTCTTTACACAAGCGTTTATCTTAAATTTGAGGAATAAAACGTGATAGACGAAATTTTAAGCCTGGTAGACAAGCATGAGGAGTGGCGCGGGAAAAAATGTTTGAATCTTATACCTTCGGAAAACGTTATGAGCCCCTCTGTTAGACGACTTCTATCTTCAGAGCTTGGACACCGCTACACTGCCCGCGACCGCTTCTACATGGGAACAAGATTCATCGACGAAATTGAAGAATACGGCGAAAAAATCGCCAAAGAAATGTTCAAAGCAGATACTGCTGATTTGCGTCCGCTTTCGGGACACATTGCAGATTTAATTTTTCTAGCAAATTTTTCAAAGCCCAGAGATACGTTTATGTGCGTTTCTCCTGAAGACGGTGGATATCCTGGAATGTGGAATGAAGGTTTAGCGGGATTGTTAGGGCTTAAGGCTGTGGCATTTCCCTTTTCCAAAAATGATATGAACATAATCGTTGAAGAGGCAGAAGAAACCATTAGGCGTGTGAAACCTAAAGTTGTGGTTTTCGGTGCTAGTCTAATTACTTTTCCACATCCAGTTAAAGAATTGGCAAAAATCGCCAAAGAGTATGGTGCTTGCGTAGGGTTTGATGGTTCACATGTTTTAGGGTTAATTGCTGGAGAACAGTTTCAAGACCCTTTGAGGGAAGGTGCTCATGTACTTTTGGGTTCCACGCATAAAACTTTTTTCGGACCTCAAGGAGGCATAATTTTGGCAGATAAAGAACATGGCGAACTGCTTAAGTCGAAAGTTTATCCAGCTTTTGTTGACAATGCCCATTGGAACCGTATAGCAGCCTTAACTCTGGCATTGGCTGAAATGAAAGAATTTGGCAGAAGTTATGCACAACAGGTAATTCGCAATGCGCAGACGCTAGCAAAAGCTTTGCATGAGTATGGCTTTCCAGCAGTATGTCCACATCTGGGTTTTACTCGTTCCCATCAGGTTATCTTAAACTATGGAGGTTATGAAAAGGGAAGAAAAATAGCGGAAAAACTTCAAGAAGCAAACATTATTGTTGATTGTGCTGTCAGAATCGGCACTTGCGAAGTTACGAGGCGGGGAATGAGAGAAAGTGAAATGTTGAAAATAGCTGAGTTGTTGAAGAGGGTTATTTTTGATAGAGAGGATTCAGAAAAGATTAAAGCAGAAGTAGCGAAACTTTGCAGTGAATTTCAAAATGTAAAATATTGTTTTGACAAGTGAACGTGTTTATTTAGCCGTTTTTGTTCAATACTTTATGAGAAAAGCGAAAGTGAAAACCTTGGAAAACACCATTCCACAATCGCTCATAGAAACTATGAAAAAACAGAAATATCACTTTGTTGGCAAACACTCGAGCGTAAAAAGGTGCAGATGGCTCTACGAAACTCTAATCCACAACAGACCATGCTATAAACAGAAGTTCTACGGAATAAAGACGCATCAATGCATACAAATGACACCCGCAACATTCTACTGCACCCAAAGATGCCTATTTTGCTGGAGAGCCCAAAGCGGCGACCTACAAATCAAATGGAACGAAATGAAATTTCCTAAATGGGACCCACCTGAGGAAATTGTGGAAGGAAGCATTAAGGCACAACTTGCAATTTTAAGCGGATACAAAGGTAATCCTAAAACTAACCAGCAGAAACTTCGAGAAGCATTAACGCCTAAGCACGCAGCTATAAGCTTGACAGGGGAGCCAACACTTTATGAACATATAGGAGAGTTAATTCAGGCTTTTCACAGAAGAGGATTTACAACGTTTCTCGTTTCCAACGGTACCATGCCCGAAGTTTTAGCAAAACTAAGCGAAGAACCAACGCAGCTCTACATTTCCGTTTGCGCCCCTAACGAAAGCACATACAAACGGGTTTGCCGTCCACAAATTCCGAAGGCTTGGGAAAGGCTGAATGAAACATTGAGTCTTCTGCCCAGTTTTAAATGCCCAACTGTTATCAGAATTACTCTTGTGCGGGGATTAAATATGGAAAACGTAGAGGAATATGCTAAACTTATTGAAAAAGCTAATCCAACGTATGTTGAACCTAAGGCTTACATGCATGTTGGATTTTCTCGGCTTCGTTTGAGCTATGATAACATGCCGTCTTACACGGAAATACGCGAATTTGCCGCAAAATTATCAGAGGAAATAGACTATAATATTATTAATGAGTCAGAGGACAGCAGAGTTGTTTTGCTAAGTAAGCTTGAAAAAGCCATAAAGTTTGGAAATAGCTAGATATTTATTGTAGTTGATTCGAAATTTTCTCAAAATTATATGACTAAAAACTGTTTTATGAATCAAATTAGAATAAACTTTATATAATAAATCGGCTATTCCCTTGAATCTTGAACCAATAATTCAATTGGAGGATGATACATATGGTAAGCGAAGGACGAGGGCGTTTGTTCAGAAGAAAAGACGGCAAATTCCTGATCTATCTACCCAAAGACCTCGCAGAAGACAGCATGTTCCCCTTTAAAGGATCAGACTCCATATTTGTGAAAGTCAGTTTCAAGCTTGGAGACCACAAACTGATAATAGAGAAATGGAAAGAGCCCCAACAATCTGAATAACCACACCTAAACAATAACCGTTCAATACTTCCTCATTTTTGAGATGTGAGCATTAAAATTCAACAAAATACTTATCATCTTTCTTTCTTAATCTAAAAGAGGTGCTAAACTTATGCCAGCATTAAAGACTATCTTAAGAGAAATTAAGGGAGAGTTAAAAGAGAAAGAGAAAGTGCGAGAGAAGGCTCAAAAAGACATGCGGAAGGCGACAAGTCTTTCAAAACAAGCCATACTTCTCATTCATCAAAAAAAGATGAGAAAAGCGGCAAAACTTATTGAAGAAGCCAGAAAAATCATTTCAGAACTCGGTGAAACATCAAACAAGTATCCAGATATTGTTTACAGCGGCTTGTTTAGTGCAGCTCTCCAAGAATTTTCTGAAGCAAACATTCTCATTAATCTAGTTGAAAAGACAGCGTTTGTAACGCCAGAAGAAATCGACGTTCCCTCAGTGGATTATGTGCTCGGATTGTCCGATGTTATAGGCGAATATAGGCGTATGGCTTTAGATGCTCTCCGCGAGGGAAAGGTCGAAAAAGGCGAAGAGTGTTTAAGGATTATGGATGAGATTTACACAGAACTTATGGGTATGGAGGAAGCTTACATGCTTGTTCCAGGTTTAAGAAGAAAATGTGACATAGCGAGAAGAATTATTGAGCAAACAAGAGGGGATGTAACCCAAGAAGTACGCAGAGCAGCGTTAGAAAACTATTTGAAAAAATTTGAAAGTAAACATAGAAAAAAGTGAACTTTTCAGTTTTTATCGAGCAGAATATCATGAAGGATTATGTAAAATCTGCTTTTTCACGGGAAAAGGCACATAAAACGCAGCTTCGCATGTCCAAAAGCATCATCTTTGAAGACTTGTTACCTAAAAAACTTGATTTAGTGGCTGGAGTTGATGTTGCTTACACCAAAAACCTATCCATAGGCGCAGTTGCCGTTCTAGATTACGATTCTCTAAAGCTTATAGAGTCGCAAACAACCATCTGCAAAACTCGTTTTCCCTACATTCCTACTTTGCTTTCTTTCCGAGAAGTTGCTCCAAGCGTTTCGTGCATTAGAAAACTTAGAAGTCAGCCAGATGTTTTCCTTGTTGACGGTCACGGTTTTGCTCATCCATATAGATGCGGATTTGCCAGCCATTTGGGTCTTGTTATGAGAAAGCCTACAATAGGGGTTGCGAAAAGCATATTGGTTGGTGAAGTTGACAAAGCAGGGAACAGAGATGATTTTGGTTTTTTGAGGTATAAAGGTGAAGTTATAGGGGCTGAAGTTGTTACAAAGAAGGGGCAAAAGCCTGTTTACGTTAGTGTGGGGCACATGGTTTCTTTGGGAACTGCCATAAAAATCGTTAAGCATTGTACACGTTCAAGCCGAATTCCAGAACCAATTTTAAAAGCTCATGAAATAGCAAACAATATGAAACAAAAAATCAATATTGGCTTCGGTACTAACAGAATAACCAGTGAGAACACGCTTGCACCCGAAAATTAAAAAATTAGTAGAAAAGATTCGCGATAGAAAGTTAAGAAAAAAAGTGGTTGATTTGCTGGAGAACCCGACTTTTGAGGCAAACGGAAAAACATATTCTGGCCTACCCTTAGATGTCTCGCCGGCGGGGCTATCTCACCATCACTGTTATCCCGGAGGTTATATAGAACATGTTGTTTCAACAGCAAATATCGCCTTAACAATGTGCGATTCTGTGGAAAAAGTCTATCATGGAAAAGTCAACCGCGATTTTGTTCTGGCTGGCGTTTTATTGCATGACATTTTCAAACCAGCCACCTACACGATAAACGAAAATGGAAGCTACAGTTCCACCCATCTTGCAGACTATATGGACCACTTGTCCCTTGTGATTTCAGAACTTGTTCGAAGAGGCTTCCCTCTGGAAGTTGTTCATGTGGTGGCTGCTCATCACGGAGACTACGGGCCTATTAGACCGCACACTGTTGAGGCTTTAATTTGTCATCTAGCTGATCTAGCGGATTCACGGCTAAACGGAGAAGTCTTAAACGCGGCAGCGTACCTTACAAGAAAGGCTGTTGGCGAAGAATTGCCCATGCTTACTTCGAAGGAGGCTTTCGAAATAGTTCATTCGAAGGCTGTCGAAGGCTGGAAAGGTGTGGAGAAAACCGTTGAAAAAATAAAAAAGCGAAGAAAAACACGTAAAAGTTAATATCATTGTTGTTTCGAAAGTAAAAGGTGCGGTGCGAAAATGGAAATTTCATTTGAAGAGTTCCAAAAGCTTGATTTACGTGTTGGAAAAATTCTAGAAGCAAACCAGATACCCGGCTCTCGAAACCTTATAAGAATGATTGTAGATTTCGGAACGGAAAAGAGACAAGCAGTGGCTGGTCTTCTGCAATGGTACAAGCCAGAAGACTTAGTAGGGAAAAAATACGCGTTTATCCTTAACCTTCAACGAAGAAAGTTCATGGGCGTAGAGTCCCAGTGTATGATTTTAGCAGCTGAAGACGAAAAAGGAAACGTTGTGTGTTTACAACCAGAAAAGGACATAGCGGAAGGAAGTAGAATTCACTAAAATTGTGCCCATAAAATAAGCCAGTACACACCAGCATAGTCTACATTTCTTTAATAGCTTCAGCGTTTTTCTTGTTTCCAGCTAAATACTCAATCATATCTTCATCCAACTCAAGCCACTTCGCAATCCCAGCAGCCATTTCAACATTATTTCTGAAAATAATTCGCAAATAGGGAAGAACCTCTTTAGCGGCTCTATTGGCTGAAATGTGACACTTACGCTTAATTTTAAACCCTATGCGTAGCTGCATTCCTCTTTCAGCTTTGGACCGTGAAAGCATTTTGATGCGCTGTGGAAACTTGAAAGGTATCCAACCGCTTGTTTTGCTGTTTTGTCTAGCCATGGCTACTCCAGCAGTCATAAAGTCAATAACATAGCGTATGAAACTCCAATCTTGAGTCGCTCGGATTCTGCCGCGGTAAACGTCAGCCATTGAAAGCGCGTCCATTGCTTTTGCCAAATCATGCGGGTCATTAAGATGGGCGGGAACATTCTCGTATATCCATTCAAAAAGCATATCCATATCCACATCAGCCATGTCAACAGCCCGTTTCGCACCTATGCATGTTCTTCCGTAAATTATCATCCGCAAAACATTGAAAATACTTTCTTGTCTATCGCGATAGCCGAGCCAAGAAACATCTTCGTAAGTCAACCTTTTCCTGCCCTGCGCCAAAGCTTGAAGGTCATTCACAGCAGAACGCACATCACCTTCGGAACGTTGAGCAATAAACTTCAAAGCTTTTTCCTCAGCTTCGATGCCCTCGCGTATACATATACGTTTTAAATGTTTCATAACGTCGCTTGCTGAAGGCTTTTTGAACTCTATTAGTAAGCAGTAGTTGCGGAGCGTGGAAAGTCTTGGGTTGTAAGCATCATTAGCGATTAAAACTATGGGGCACTGTGCATTTTTCACAACCTCTGTTATAGCCCTCACTCCACCCCTATCCGCTGTTCCCGTTAACCCGTCCAACTCATCAAGCAGAACTATTCGCTTTCCACCAAAAAGCGACCCGTATTGAGAAGCTAAACCAGCGAATCGTTTTACAGCGTCTTCTGTGCGATAGTCACTAGCATTTTTCTCTACAAGCTCCATTTTATAATCGTTGGCAAGAGCTTCCACAGAAACAGTTTTTCCTATGCCTGGAGGCCCGTAAATGAAAACTGCTCTTTTTTTAGGTATGCCTCTTTCCCAAGATTTCACCCAATTAACGAGTTTTTGAATTGCATCTTTGTTTCCAACAACCTCGCTCAAAGATTTTGGTTTATGCTTAACGGTCCAAGCGGCATACAAGCCTTTTACACCTAGCTTGCCATTCTCATCTCATAACCAGTTTCAACAAGTCTAGCTAGTAAAGCGCTTAACTGAACTTCTTCGTCGGCTCCTTGCACAAGTCTATAATCTATTTCGCCTATAGCATCAGCCAGTTTTATCTTCCAAGGTTCTGGGATTTCTGCCCTAAAGATTTCTGTGTGAATTTGTCTTATTATGTCGCTTCCCGCTACTCCATATTTCTGAATCATATTGCGCAATTGTTTTCGTGCTTCTATAAAGTCTCCTTTCATGGCTGTTTCTATCATTTTTTGCACGTCAGCTGGGTGTGCCCGTCCAGCAATGGAATAAACAGTTTTAGCGTCTATTGGTTTGTTGAATGATGATGCCGCCTGAAGCGTGTTTATGGCTTTTCTAAGGTCTCCGCCGCAAACTTCGAAAATTGCGTCTAAACCTTCCTTCAAAAGTGTTACATTCTCTTTTTCCGCTATAAACTGTAAATACCTATCATGTTCCTCTCTTGGAAGAAACGTAAATCGAAAAGGTGCACATCTAGACTGTATGGGTTCTATTATTTTTCCGCTATAGTTTGCGCAGAGAATGAAACGGCAGGTTTCCGTGTAACGCTCCATAGTTCGTCTTAAAGCCTGCTGGGCGTCAGCAGTCATGTTATCGGCTTCGTCCAGAATCATTATTTTAAATGGAATTTCGCCAACTGACCGCACTCTGGCAAAGGTTTTTACAGTTTCCCTAACCACGTTTATTCCTCTTTCATCGCTTGCGTTCAACTCCATAATAAACTCTCGATAGCCATCTCCGTAAAGGTCTCTAGCTAAACAAAGGGCTGCAGTGGTTTTTCCAGTGCCTGGAGGACCAGCGAAAATGCAGTGGGGGACGTTTCTTGTTTCAACAAAGTTTTTTAGACGTTCAACTATCTCTTTCTGATTTACCATTTCGTCAAGGCTTTTTGGCCTGTATTTTTCAGCCCACATCTCAAAACTCAACAGTAAAACCTCTATTGTTTTATTAGCTGTGCGAAAGCACTATAATAATTAACTGTGTTATTTTACTATTTCTCATCTTGTTAAATAGGTAAAAGTTTGGTTTTTGTTGTTAAAAAGAGAAGAAGTTAGATGCGGCCTAGAGCTCGCATCGCGTCTACAATTTTCTTAACTGCTGTAACATATGCAGCTGTTCGCATATCTATTTGGTGTTGCTGTGCAGTTTGGTAGACATCTTTGAAGGCTTTTGTCATTGCTTGTTTAAGTTTTTCGTCAACTTCTTCGTCGCTCCAGTAGTATCCCATGCGGTTTTGAACCCATTCGAAATAGCTTACCGTGACGCCTCCCGCATTAGCTAGAACATCTGGAACTATTTTGACACCTTTTTCGTGCAGTATTTTGTCTGCTTCAGGGGTTGTTGGCCCGTTGGCCTCTTCAACTATAAGCTTTGCTTTAACGCCGTCAACATTCTCTTTTGTTATTTGATTTTCTAGGGCTGCTGGAATAAGTATATCGCAGTCCACTGTAATTGGGTCAATAGCGCTCAGTTCTTTGCTTCCAGGAAAACCTTTCACAGTGCGTGTTTTATCTTTGAATTCTGCAAGCGCAATAGGGTTCATACCTTCCGGATTATATGCGCCACCCGTAGAATCGCTCACTGCCACGATTTTGCAGCCTAATTCATGAAGGTACCTAGCTATCGGTCGTGCCACATTGCCGTATCCTTGTATGGAAACGCGTGCCCCTCTTAAGGGTATGTTGAAGGCTTTAGCAGCTTCCAGTGTAGCAAAGAATGCTCCACGACCAGTAGCAGTTCCTCTTCCTCTTGAACCACCTATGCTTAAGGGTTTAGCGGTTATCACTCCAGGAACAGTTTTCCCGACAATCTTGTAGTATTCATCAGCAAACCATCCCATAATCTGAGCGTTTGTGCCCACATCAGGCGCAGGAACATCCTGGTCCGGTCCAATGAACTTCGCTATCGCAGCTGCATAGCCTCTTGTTAGCCGTTCAAGTTCACCCTGTGACATTTCCTTCGGGTTACATGTAATTCCGCCTTTGCCACCGCCATAAGGAACGCCCACAACAGCATTTTTTATAGCCATCCAATATGCTAGGGATTTAACTTCGTCTAGACATACTCTAGGATGATAACGAATGCCACCTTTTGCTGGACCCCTTGCAGTATTATGTTGCACACGATAGCCAGTGAAAACCTTCGTTTTCCCATCATCCATCTTCACAGGGATAGAAACAATCAGTATTCGCTCTGGACTGCTTAAGGCCTCTATAACATCGGATTCCAAATTCAGTACAGCTGCCGCCTTTTTTAGCGTTTTCAACGCTTCTTCGTAAAGGCTTGTTTTTTGCTCAGACATATTTTACACCTTTACGTTTGTAAACTATGAGGATACATTAAAACCATCCAGTTATTAAGCCTTTCTTGTCTACACAATTAAATTTGAAGATAAAAGTGGAAAACGTTTAACGACGTTTATTCAATAACGGAAAAGAAGAAAGCGACATGCGAATGGTCGCATTAATGGTTTAGGTGGGACGAGTAGCAGGCGCAATAAAAACGCTTGGGCTATGGCCCTAACAAAACTCAGTGCTTTCCTTTTTAAGGTAAACAACGGGCAGCCCAGCAGCATTTAATTGCTTAAATTTTTTAATCTAAATTTTTAAACTAGCGACCTTATATTTGTTCTAGAGTAGCTACCTTTATAATGGGAGAAGGAAACGAATGCTAGAAGCATTAACAGAGAAACTTAACAATGTTGATTTCGATTTTGAACATTCACTTGTAAAAGTTATCGCCAACAGAAATTGCCCAGAAATTAAACTAGCTGGGCTAAACGTTGGCCCTTTTGAGGAAGGAAACGAATATGAAATACAATTTTGGATAGCTGAAAAGCTGAAAAAGGCTGGAATAGTGCGCTTTCGGGAAGACGAACGTTTAGACGCAAACAAAATCTATAAAATCCACTGGACAGAACGCGTGCAAACAACAAATCAAATATCAAAACTGCCAGAAAATTTCTATCCAAAACTTAAGAGATATTTGAAAGAGCTTAAGGAAGAAGCCACTAAAAACCCGGAGAAAATAAGGGAATATGAGAAAATTAGGCATTTTGTAAGAGATATAGTGAATTTAAGACTGAAAAAGATTGTTTCCCTCGCATCTGCCCCAGCTCAAACCGAACAAATGTTAAAGAATTTTACTGAAGAAGAACGTTTTTTGTATGACAGATTATACACACTTATTAAAGAATGGAAAACAAAATTATTGGAACTTAAGGAAGGAAAGAAAGAATGACGGAAGAATTGGAAGCTATCGACCCGCAGGAACATTTTCAAGAATTTTTCAAAACTGAAAAATATAGGAAAAAAATAGCGCAGATGGCAATAGCTAACAGCAAATCATTAACAGTCGCCTTTGAAGACTTGCTAACCTTTGACCAAAAACTCGCTGAAAAACTTCTAGAAGAGCCTGACGAATACTTAAAGTACGCTAACAATGCAGCTTATGACCAGCTTCGAATAGAAGACCCAGAATATGCAGAAAAAATAGCGAGAAAAGCGGAAAAGGTCGCTGTTAGAATAGTAAGATTGTGGCGAGCCACCCATTTACGCAAACTGGGTTCAGACCATATTGGCAAGCTTGTCATGGTTGAAGGAATCGTTGTCCGCTCAACGCCAGTACGTCCCATGGTAATGCAGGCAGCCTTCAAATGCAAAAGATGCGGAGAAATCACCCGCATAAACCAAACTGGACAGTTTTTAAGAGCCCCCTTTGCGTGCAGCAACCCAACATGTAGATCAAAAGGTCCCTTCGATTTTGTACAAGAAGAATCCACGTTCATAGACTCTCAAGACCTTCGAATGCAAGAAAGACCAGAAGACCTTCCGCCGGGACAGCTTCCTAGAACGTTGCACGTAAAGCTTGTGGGAAGCGAAATAGTTGACGTTGCACGACCAGGTGACCATGTATCTATAGTGGGGATTGTACGTGCAGTATCGCCCACATTGCCTAGAGTTGGGAAACTCCGCACTTTCGTCTTACATTTAGAGGCTAACTCAATAGAAGTTTTGGGTAAAGAACCGGAAATCGCTATTCCATCGCCAGAAGAAGAAGAGAAAATCCTTGAACTGGCAAAAGACCCGTGGATACATCGAAAAATCAAAGACTCTATCGCGCCGTCGATTTACGGTTATGACCATATAAAAGAGGCAATAATGTACCTTCTTTTCGGTGGTGTGCCAAAGAACCTTCCAGACATAACAATAAGGGGAGAAATAAACACTCTGTTAATAGGCGACCCAGGAACAGCAAAATCACAACTTCTTCAATATGTAGCGAGAGTTGCACCTCGCGGGTTATATACTTCTGGAAGAGGGACAACGGCTGCTGGTTTGACAGCGGCTGTTATTCGCGAAAAAGGCGGTGGAATGACCCTTGAGGCTGGAGCTTTGGTGCTTGCTGATAAGGGCATCGCTTGCATTGATGAGATGGACAAGATGCGGCAAGAAGACAGGGTTGCCATTCACGAGGCCATGGAACAACACACTGTCTCGGTTGCCAAAGGTGGAATCGTGGCAACCCTCAACGCTAGAACTGCCATACTTGCAGCAGCCAACCCAGCTCTTGGAAGATACGAACCTCACCGCACAGTAACAGAAAACATTTCCTTGCCAGTAACAATACTTTCAAGATTCGACCTAATTTTCGTTTTAAGAGATGTGCCGAACAAAGAAACAGACAGTAAAATGTCAGAACACATTTTGGAAATGCATAGAAAAGGGCTAAGCCCCGTAGAACCTCCAATACCCTTAGAACTACTACGCAAATACATAAGCTACGCTAGAGGAATCAAACCTGTTCTAACCCCAGAAGCGTTACAACGTTTAAGAGACTTTTATTTGGCTATGCGTTCAGTCAGTGAAACAGAAGACTCGCCAGTAGCAATAACTGCTCGTCAACTGGAATCTCTTGTAAGAATAGCAGAAGCTAGAGCCCGTGCAGCCCTTAGAAAAGAGGTTACTGCGGAAGATGCGGAGGCAGCCATCAATTTAATGAAGAGGTCTCTTAAAGAAGTGGGAATTGATGTGTCTTCAGAGAAATATGACATAGACTTGATAATGACTGGAAAACCGAAAAGCGTGAGAGACAAGCTCCATGTAGTTATTTCAACACTGCTGGAAATAGAGAAAGAAACGGGAATCGTTGAAAGAACAGCGCTCTTAAATGAGTTGGAGGCTAGGTATAAGATTCCAAAAGTAGAAGCAGACCGCCTTATAAATCAGCTACTCCGCGAAGGAACAATTTACGAACCAAGAGAAGGATATCTAAAGAAAACCTAGAGTTTCAGTAAGATTAAAGAAAAAGCGTGTTTACTGGGCTGCTTCGACGTTAGCCTCTTTATAGTACTGTGCATTAGCGGTGAACACTGTTACGCCCACGGTTACTCCGATGTCGCTAACAGAGATGTGGTCGGGGTTTGTAATGTATACTATCATGCTCCAGCCAGACTTCAGAATAAGGTCATCGCTAGCCACAGTAAGAGCATAATCGCTTGTAGATCCACCTACACTTGCGTTCATTCCAGTTAACGTTCCATCAGTATTTGGGGTAACGTAGCCAAGGTCTCCATTTATAGTATCAGTAGTTTTATTGTAATAGATTGTGTCCCAGCTGCATTCTTGCCCTCTGACAGAGATTTTATCTATAACTATGTCTCGTCCACCCGTGTTAATTATCAAGAAAGCCGTTTCAGCAAAGTTCGTGCCATTATGCCACGTGTGCAACTTGAAAAGCTGAATGCTTTCTTCCTGTACCCTTGTGGTTGTCACGTTTATGGCGTAGAATGTTACCACAGTTGCCAGTAGCACTGAAACTACTAAAATTATGAGTGTTGTTACAACTACGCTTAATCCTGTCTTATTTTTAAATATTTTCATATATTTACTCCAGCCTGACGTTTTTGAGAATTAATGGATAGAGAAATGTAATAGTGTTTGTATGTGAAGGAGAGTAACGCAAACTAACAATTTTTATTCAAATATTTTATCAAAATTTAAAAACTTACAGAAGTATTCCAATTACAGCTTAACACTCTATTTGTAAGTTTTAAACAAATGTTAAAAGATGTTTACTTCTAGTAAAATGAGAAATGTGGACTCGCATGAAAACGGTAATGGTTGTTGTTGGTACAAGACCCGAAATAATAAAAATGGCACCAGTCATTAGGGCGCTGCAGAAAAACAGAATACCTTTAACATTTGTCCACTGCGGTCAACATTACGATTACAACATGTCCCAACAATTCATTGAAGAACTCAACCTTCCATCCCCAGACTACGGTTACAAAGTTAAAGCCTACTCACAAGGAGCGCAAACAGCGCGTATAATAGCACAAATGGAAAAGCTGCTGAAGAAAACTTCGCCTTCCCTTGTTTTAGTGGAAGGAGACACTAATGGGGTGTTAGCAACAGCTCTTGCCGCAGTTAAACTGGGAATACTTGTGGGACACGTTGAAGCTGGATTAAGAAGCTTCGACCTACGCATGCCAGAAGAACACAACAGACGATTAACAGACCATGTTTCAACATACTTGTTCGCTCCCACGCCAACAGCAGAAAACAACTTGAAGAAAGAGGCGGTATGGGGGAAAATCTATGTTACCGGCAACACAGTAATAGACGCGGTTTTGCAGCATCTTCCATTAGCAGAACAAAAATCTAAAATATTAGAAAAAGTGGGTTTCAGCAAATTTGCTTTGGTAACTGCCCACAGAGCAGAAAATGTAGATGATATTGTTGTTCTCAAAAATTTTCTGGAAGCCTTCGATGAAGCCCCTATCCCAGTGGTTTATCCAATGCACCCACGCACAAAAAAGAGACTGCGCCAGAACAGAATTTACTCAAAAATTAAAAAATCTAAAAACATACAAATCTTACCGCCAGTAGGCTACCTAGACTTTCTCGTTTTAATGAAAAAATGCGAATTAATAGTTACAGATTCTGGCGGAATACAGGAAGAGGCAACTGCTCCATGTATAAGAAAGCCCGTATTAGTTACTCGACTTTCCACAGAACGCCCCGAAGCTGTGGAAGCTGGTTTCGCAAAAGTTGTTGGAATAGAAAAAAGAGACATTCTAAAAGCTATTGAAACCGCCTTGAAAAATAGACGAAAATTGCCACAAAAATCGCCCTACGGAGATGGACACGCTGCAGAAAAAATAGTAGAGATAATAAAAATGGAACTATCTTTTTAGGAAATATACACGGTTTTTTTATCCTCTTCTTTTCGAATTTCCTCAGCTTGCAAAGCCCTTTTCTCCTCTATCTTCTGCAACCGTAAAACTGCCTTCTCAGCCTTAGCAATTTCCTCATCTAAACCATCTAAATCAACATCCAAATTTAACATGTTTTTTAAGACTTCAAGAACACTTTTTGCAGCTTTTGGGTCAGGCAAATATCCGCGTGTCTCGCCTAAAAGGCAAAGCGCACCAATTTTCTTGAAACGAGCCAAACCCAAAAGCAAGCCTGCAGTTCCTACAATAGGGCTTCCAGAAGGGCTTAATATGGCATTGGCTTTCAACGCTTTGTTCAAAATTTCAGAACTGGTAGCTGCAGCTATCACTTTGGGCTTGTCTTTTGCTTCCGCTCTGTAACCACCCACCGTAACAATCAATTCTACATTCCTCTTTTCAGCAAAATCCAAAATAACATCGGAAATTTCATATTGCCCCTCAATCGTCTGTGCCTGACTATCACCAGTGAAAAATATAAAATCATTATTTTGATTTTTATTTTTCCAAAAATAGAACACTCCACGAAGAAGCCTAACACTTCCTTTCTTATTAACAAGAACAAAATACGGAAAATGCGGCGAATAAAGATAAGCAAATTTTTCGGCTTTCAACTGCTTAATCAAATAGCGTAAGGCAATCTTCCCGACAAGCCCTAAACCCGGAAGACCCTCAATTAAAATCGGATTGTTTAATTCAACTTCAAAAAGTTCTTTAATCACAGTCTTTTTCAAACTTTACGTTCCTCCTGCTTTAAAGCCATTCTATAGTTTAGATATTTGTCATCAGGCGAAAATTTCGGCGGATGCGGCACACTTACTTTTCCGCCACAATATGGACACTTGTCCTTTTTCAAAGTGTAGCTTCCGCATTTTTTACATTTCCTCAGAAGCCAAACCATACTTCTACCTCTTGAATACTCCTTGTCCACCAGACTTAACAACACTGGAAACCACGTCATCAGCGACTTTCTGCAACACTTTCTCTGCAAGCTTATAATTTTCCGCTGAAACTTCAATGCAATATCTAGGTGCAGCCACCACGTAAAATCGAAGTTTTACACTTCGCGTTTTCTCAGCTTTTCTGGCATTGGAAAAAGCTTCTTTGATAACTTTTACACCGTTGGGCTTCATACAACGAAGTTCAACTATTCCTTTCACCTTAACCATCGGTACACGTATCCGTTCTTTCGCAACCTCTGCAATAGCATTCGCCAGTTCTTCGGGTACACCCTTTTTTGTTAAAACTTCCACACCTTCTTTCAAGACCTTCTCAAAACCTTCATATAACCCATATTCTTTCTCCATTAACGCTCCAGCTTTCTCGTAAACCTCTTCAAAAGAAAGACCAGTTTTTTCTGCAACGCTGCGAAGCAAGGCTTCAGCCTTTCTCTCTCTTTTCCAAGACATGATTTTTTCGATTCTTTCCCTTTTATTAACCCGTCTCAAGGATAAGTCGATATGTCCTTTCTCAACATCAACTCGCAAAACTTTCAAAACAACTTTTTGTCCTTCCCGGACAAAATCGCGGATATTACGAATCCAAGAAGAAGAAACTTCAGAAATGTGCAGTAAACCCCGTTTACCGAACTCGTCCAAGTTCACATAAGCACCGTAATCAGTAACAGACTCCACCGTAGCCAAAACCAGATCGCCAGCTTCTGGCCATTCCTGCTTTTTAATTGCCATTACAGTTTTCATCCCTTATTCAAAAACTGCAACTATTTCTCCTTTAATCTTCGCTCTTCCACCAGCAGGCTCTGCAAGTTGCGTTCCGCAAACATTACAGTTAACTCTGTTCGCAGCATGGCTAAAAATTATCTGTTCATTACCACACTTCAGACATTTAACTCTAAGAAATCTGCTTCGAGGTTTAGGAATAAGCTTCTCCCATTCAGCCATATTGCAACATCCCTTCTTAGACTATTGCCAATTTTCTTAAGCGTACGCCGTCCTTATGTCTAGTATAACCGCAAACCTTACACTTAAGCTTCAAGGTCTGCTTCTTAGTAGTCTTCGAAAATTCCCTTTGAAGAGGATACTTTTGCCCGCCATAACCTTTTTTCTCCCGTTTATGGTGGCGCTCACCTTTGGCCAAAGCTCTACGCTTTCCAGCCTTGTAAAGCGACACAGTGTGAAGTTGGTGCTTTTTACACCTTGGACAGTACGTCCTTATCTCTTTTGGCACATCCACTCTTACCACGACCAGCTCTGCATAAAGAAAACAAACATACTCTTATATTTTTCCAATATTCAGCTGGAATATAGTGAGAAATGGATAATAGAAACAGTAATTATCATAAGAGGAGTTTGAATAAAGAACAAAGTGTGTGTAAATATCATGCTGTTATCTAACAAAAATATAAATTCAATAATAAAACTGCTGCTAATGCTTTCTTTCATAACCCCAATTTTGATATTGTACGTGTATCAATACGATGCTTTTCCGCCTTACCCATATTACTATGATCCAGATGCAAACAGTTTTGAAGTTTTATGGAAGGGTAGGACATTCTACATTTTCTTTTTATGGATTTTTACATTAGAGCTTATATTAAGTTGGGAAGAACTGGAAGTAATAAATCTTAGCACAAAATCCATAAGAACATTTCTTTTAATCATAGCATTGATACTTCCCACATTGTATGTAGTAAAGGCAAATTTTTATGGACTAAACAGAGGAATTGTGGATTTAATCTACAGTTATGGCATAAAACCAGGCTGCGATTGGATGCCTCTTGCAATGGAATACTTGGTTTTGACAATTCTTTTTGCATTGGTACTCGTCATAACATATGGAGTGAGTGGTATAGCAAAAATGTCTATGTCTATAATTTTACTAGGAACTATTGGACTGATATACACCATAGACAACATATACCCAGAAGGCAATTTTACACCATTTCAAGCTCTTATCCCAATTACAGCACTACTTGCAACAAATTTTCTCCAAATAATAGGATATAAAGTGATATGGCTGGGCACAACCAATGGAATGCCAGACTATGTAGTTGCAGATCCTGTTGGAGGGGGCTCCATAGAATTTTTAATTGGTTGGCCATGCTCCGGCATTGAAAGTCTTTTAATATATGCTCTAACGATTCCGTTGTTTTTAAGAAATAGCAATATTCCACGCAAGCAGCAGATAGTTTATTTTCTGTTTGGTGCCGCGGTAACTTATTTCATCAACATAATAAGGATAATGTTAATCGTCATGGTTGGGATAAACGAGGGAAGCATTGCTTTCCAACGATTTCATGATTTTTATGGACCATTACTTCCAATTAGTTGGATTATAGCATATCCTTTAATAATTATTGGAACTCGAGCTATCTGGAGAAAAATCAGAAACAAAAGCACACGTGATTAACTAATTTCAACCTTTCCAGCGAGATCCCTGTTAATCAATATTTTGGCATTATCATCAGGCACAGAGGCTACATCCTCAGCTTTGAATGGACCGTATGTTTTCATATCTGCGCCCACTATAGCTGGAACTGGTTTAAAAAAACGCAAAACAATTCTTCTGTGCTTCTGCTTAAGGTCAATACTTGACAAGTGTCCTTGAAGAACATCATTAACAAAATTGCAGAAAGATTCGTTAATTGTAAAGAGATTCTTGTAAAATTTTTCTTCCTCTCGTGTCAACAAATTGCTGGTGATCTTCTTACCTTCCACGGTGTATGCAATTAATTTTGTGTAACGCGCATTAAGTATTTTGAAAGTCATGAATTTAACATTATGCATTTCTCTTGAAAGAAGTGATGCCTTAACCGTTCGTTTGTCAAGCATGCGGTGCTCTTCTCTAAGTTTTTTGAAATAGTCAACTATTCTTGTATAGAAATCCTCGGGAAGCCTTGTCAATTCTTTGCTTTCTAACTCTTGCTTCCATATTTTATAAAGTTCACTGTACATACAGATCCCCTCTCATCGTAGTTCATTAGTTCTTAAGAGTTGGCGCCACATCTGATAACCATCATACAGTCCTTTAAATATATATGACGCTAATAACGGGTTAACTCTAATCTTAATTCCAGATTTTAAAACATAATCCCTTGGTGGGAAGAACATCCGATAAAAAAAGAGGGGAAACCTTGTCCTAAATCTTGGAAACAAATTTTTTAGGTAAAAATAAACGTGATTACGGGCATACCAATAAAACCAATTATTACCTGCATTTTTCCCTTTAAATTTATGCCAAACTATGGCACCTGGATGAAAGATCAACTTATATCCAAGGCTTTTTACACGCAAACACAAATCAGTATCATCTCTGTAACCTGTACCGCCAAAATTTTCGTCGAATCCTCCAACTTTGAGAAGTAAATCACGTCTAAACGACATATTACAACCAATAAAAGAATCAACTTCGATTGGATTCCTCAAGGGTAAGTCAAAATTCCCAATTACAAGTCCGCTTTTTGAGACTTTCCCAACAACGCCAGTACTTATCTTAACATAAAACCTTCTATTCTGCCCATAAGGTATAACCCTTCCACCTACACCTCCAACACTTTCATTTAAATAAGGTTCTAAAAGGCGACGTAGCCAACTATTATGAACAATAACATCATCATCCAAGAAGGCAACAATGTCCCCACAAGCTACAGAAAGACCAATGTTTCGCGCACGTTGCCTATTTCTTTCAATTATGGAAATATATTTGATAGGAAAGTACTCTTTTAACATTGGAGTTTTATCTGACGAGTTGCTATCAACTACTATAACTTCATGCACTTTATCTTTTAAGTTAAAAATAGAAGATAGACAATCCTTCAAATCTGCAAACCTATTATACGTAGCGATTATAATCGAAACCTTATTTTCAAACATACTTTACCACAAACTTACTCAACAACCTTAGCTCTATCTTTACACACTAGAAAAACTGCCGCTGCAGTAGGCAACTCAACTCGCTGATTTATGTAAGGGCCAAATACTTCACTACCAATTCTGAAAGCTGGAGCACTAAAAACAAAAACTCTTAATGCTCCTTTTCTAAAGGCAATACCATGTTTAAATGGATCAAAATCATCCATAGCAGATAGGGGAAAACCAACTTTCTTGAGACCAGTTTTAGAGTTTAAAGTGCCAGGTAAGCGAATCAAACGGTGAATGTCGGTTGTAACAACTGTATCAATTTTGGCTGACTGCACCTTTACAATATGTTCAACGATTTTCTTCCACGTTTTTACCCCCACATTCTTAATAAGACCTAATTCTCCTTTCTCGGATAATGTTTTAAGAATCAAATCTTTATTCGAAAAAATCGACTGCCCAATATTCGCTTTAATCCCTAATTTCTTAAAGTCTTCAGCCTTCGCATTAAAAATAAAATTTAGCAATCCAGACACAAGACGCTTACGCCAACCAGAAATATTTAAAAACGTAGAATGAAAATGTTTCTTACTTTTTCCCTTGTATAAACCATAAAAAGCTACGTCAAATCCTAAACCGGAAACATAATCAACAATTTCCTTACGAGATACGCTATCAAGTGCTCTAATCGCTTGGCTTTCCACATGCACATGGTAACCTCGATGGCCAGAAAAAAATACTTGTATCTCCTTATCTGACAAGCCGAAATCTTGTATCAGCATATCTAAAAGTTTAGTAGCTTCCTTCTTAGCAGTTTCTAAACACACCTCACAAGGCCATGTTTTAGTCTCAAATTTTGCTTTTCCACAGACTGGACATTTTTCGGGTGTTATACCTTTACCTGAAAAACCGCAACCAATGCAGGTCCATTCATCGTGGGTTTTGCCGCATGGAGTTGGTATGTGGTCGGCGTCGATGTCGAAAATTAAATCGGCACCTAACCAACCCTTCGCATCCATATTAGCTTGTGGATTCTCATAATAAGCACAAGAATAATAAGCATCTGCAGGAACAAATTCTCTCAGAAAACTGAACAATTCGTTTTTGTTTAAGAAAGATTTGTGACGTATCATAACATTATCGAATGATAAAAAGCCGAACTCTCTTTTGTTCATCATAGAAGGAGAAATTACATCAAGATTTTTAGATGCGTAATAGTCACGAAATAGTTGGTTAACAATGAACTTTGAATGCACTCTTATAACCCCTGACATTTTCATTCTCTAATTAATTATAAAAGTTCTCTACAGATCCAAAAATAACACTTAAAGGGGATCATATCAAGCACTAACGTTTCCAAGAGAAGATTGATAGAGGAAATTCTTCGAAATTATCTTTGCCGGGATATTGCCACATTAAGCAAAACATGGCATTCCCTTCGGTTTCAAAATAAAAAATGAGAATTTCATGCCATCCACTGTCTAACAGTAATTCAAATGTATTAGTGTTATTTAATGGTGCGTAAGAATTAAAGACCAAAGACCCATCAACATAAACCATCGCACCATCATCAGCATCCACTGTAAAATTGTAAAAACCAGCAGACTCTACCTTAAAATATCCTCTTATAAAAGCTGAAAAATGATCTCGTTTTATTGTAGGAAATGGTGATTTATAACCGAAACTAAAAGATGGTGAAAGAACTATGGAAGAAACATTTGGTACACTGTTAGCATATAGAAATTCTGAACTAAGAACTCTAGGTGAATCTTCCCACGGTGGTTTCCAGAATAAAAACATTGATTCGCTTTTGCCCGTTATTACGTATTCAAACTTTAGAGAGTGGAAACCAAAACTCAGCATGGTTTTTGCAGATGTACCCTCATAATCTAAAATCGTATTGTTATCAATGCAAAGTTTTCGAGAACCCATGGAGTCAGATAAAACATAAAAAGAGTAATTGCCTTCTACTGGAATGAACAGTTGACCGCTCCAAGCAACCCTAAGCTCAACTTCCCCAATGTAAGGATTTAAAGTCTGGAGTAATGCATCAGAAACGGAAATGTTGAGGGTTATCCCTTTTAAAAGTTCATTCTCATTTGATGATGAACCGTTGTAAACGGTCATCGCAAGACCTTGGTTATACAAGCTTATGTTTAGACCGTTTTCAAAAAAGTATAAGGGGTCATCCTTATACCCTTTTTTAAGTAGCCAAACATAATCAGTTGAGCTCATAATGCCAAAAGTTCCGTTTTCTATCAATGTAGCTGTGAAATTTTCTAAATTGTCAAGATACCATTCAGAGGTGGTGTCAATAAGTATGTAGTCCACGGAAACATTTTGCAAAAAGAAATCGACAGCACTAAAACTAGTGTTTGAGATTAATGGTTCCCACATAACATACGAATTCATCTTCCTGCTTAAATGTGGGAAAATATCGTTTTGAGTTATAACTGCTGCTTCTTGAGGAACACAATCTATAAATGTATTCAAAACCGTGCGGTGTTCAAAGTTGCGCGAACTTAGCTTTGTTGAAAAATTCTCTATATAAGGCTTTTGAATAGACAAAGTGTAACTAAATATAATCAAAAGTGCATAAGATAACACAAGTATTTTTTTCCCTGTACCCTTAAAAAAATAATTGAAGTATCGTAACTGCATGATTTTGTTACCTCTAAGTCTTGAACTGAAAAATGAAAGGAATCTTTTGCCGCCAAGAACTGCTGAAATAAAAATAAAAGGCGTTACAAACGCTACATAATGGTTGCCTATAGCTGTATAGTACGGCGGGTAATTAGACAAGAACGCGATTAAAAACCATGGTAAGCTTATCGAAAATGATGGAAGATCAAAAAGTGAAAGAAACGCTACTGGTGACAAAATCCCAATAAGGTACAGAATTTTTTCGCCAAAAGGAGAAAATAAACATTGTAGTGTCCTTATCGGATTGCTTACCAAATTCCAAAGTAACCCCAAAGGATTGTGTACGGGGTCTCCAAATTCTTGCCAATTCGGATGTGGAGGTACGGTGGGATTGAAAAAGAACATTACCTTTCTGGAAATTATATACCACACAACCCCGAGAATAATCGTGAAAATCGAAAAAATCAAAGTTTTGTTTAATAGAATATTGAAATCTAATGATCCGCATGAAGATCTGTTCTCCTTCCATACAACCCATAAGCCATACAAACCAAAGAAAATAACAAGGAAAGGAACGAACTCTATTACAGAGAGAGACAAGATTATGAAAAGAAGACATTTAGGAAAATCTTTTTTATTGAAATAATAAAAAGCACAGAAAAAGAACAATGGCAAAAATGCCTGCGCATGAAAGTCGAAAAGATAAACACCAAGTAAAGGTGGATAAACTAGATACAAGATAGAAAATACAAAAGCATATTTCGGGTTATTGGTTTCATTTAACCCTATTAAATAAAGCGGAAACGCCGCAAAAGCCAAAACGAATGATTGAAGAATCAATAATGTCGCTGTGCTTTGGAAAAGCCAATACAATGGAAGTACTAAAAAGAGGACTGGAGAAAAATGAATGCCAAAAAAGCATCCATTTGGGTTTATTGGTAACTCAACGGTATACCAAAAGAATTTTCCATTGACCGTGGACCATATGACCTGCTCATAAATACCTAAATCCCAAGCTGTTGACAAAAAGAGTTCATGCTTTAGGATAGAGATATACGACATTAAAGTTGCATATCCCAGAATTGATAGGAACAACGATACTAAAAATTTATTCAAAAAAAAGTAACTTCGGATTTTTTTTATCAATGTTGCCATAGCTTTCAACCTAGTATAGTTTAATAGTTACACGCTTTAATTGTTTATTTAAACTATATTGGTGCGACAGCGTTAGAATGCAAAGGCAAATTAAATTTACTAATACAACAAGAAATATTAAAAGAATAACGGGTGTGCCTTTTATTGAAAAAACTGACCATAATCTGTGATCCCTTAACTAGCGATTTAGGTCCTACCCGCCCGCCAGTGTTAATAGCGAAAGAATTGAGGAAATATGATTACGAAATAAGTTTGATGACCATCACTATAAACGAAAAACTACAAGAAAACTTGGATTCGCACAAGATAAAGGTTTTTTCAGCTGGAAGCAAGACTTTCTTCAAAAGCGATTCATTAACATGGTTTTACTTTTGGACTAGAGAGGGAATATTCGAATCAATCTCGAGAAAAATGAGAAATCTCAAGCCAAAACATGAAGGAGTTGTTCTGAATTTTTCAAATATGATAGTCTTGCCATCACACATTTGGTATGCACAAGGACCACCAACTGTTTTGATAGACAATATTAAAGATTATTTAACACCACATTACAAGATGTTCTACGCGTTAACATCGCATTTCTTGCGAAAGATAGACCACAAAACGACTCAAAAATTTTCCGAAATATCAGAGAAAGTGTTTACAAACTCCAAATATCTTGCTCACCTTTATAAAAGGTGGGGGGTAGAAGTCAACACAGTTATCTACCCGCCTTTGGATTGTCAAAAATTTAAGCCGACAACCGCTTCACCGAGTGAAGAGTATGTAGTAACATATTTTGGCAAAGAAACCGATTTCAGAGCCATTCAAAAGGCGTTGAATAATGGAATTAAAATAAAGGCTTTCGGAGGAAAAATTGCAACGGCACCAAAAGTTATGCTAAAACATCCAAACCTAGCATTTTTGGGTAGGATTAGCGATTCTCAACTTATCGATCTCTATTCCAACGCTCTCTTCACTTTCTTCCCTTTCATAGAGGAACCTTTTGGGTATATCCCAATAGAAAGCATGGCTTGCGGTACACCAGTTATAACGTTTGATAAGCAAGGTCCAAGAGAAACCGTTGTTAACAAGGTAACAGGGTGGCTTGCAAATAATGAACATGAAATGATAGACATTGCTTTGAGGATATGGAATGAAGGTTATCCCAAAAAAATTAGGAGTAACTGCCGCCAAAAATCTCTAGAATTTGATGTTAGCCTAATAGTTAAGAGATGGTTGAGTGAGATTACAAATATCTGAATTGCTATTAGGTGTTTATTTCGTCACGTTTTGAGCGAATTGTAAAATTAGAAACGTCTTGTGAAATTGTGTACGAAAGGTAAGGTTTGTGCTTGTTAAAATAGACACGTTTGGAAACGCTGAAAAAATCTTCAAATTGCGCTTTTAATATATATGAAATGAATTGTTTTATTTCGTTTAAGGTTAGCTTGGATTTTCCGAGTTTCCTATTTGCAAAAGTTATTGGGATTTCTCTCACTAATGAGCCCTTTTTTACGGCTTGTCTGACAGTTTCTATTTGTATTTCGTAAGTCTGGCTATGAAGTTCTCTTATTATTTTTTTGAGCAACCTTGTCGAGTAACATCTAAATCCGCTTGTACAATCTTTTATTCTAGCTCGAATTATTACTGAGGAAAGGCTGTTAGCTATCTTACTCAGCATTATTCTTACGGGGCTCCAATTTTCAGTCTTGCCACCAGGTAAATATCGACTACCTATTACTAAGTCATAGCCTTTTTCGGCTAAATTTAGCAGTCTTGGTATGTCCTTTGGGTTATGTGAGTAATCTGCATCCATTGTTATGATGTTTCTGGGTGGTTTTTTAAAAGATAGAAAAGTCTTAAAACCATCTGTAATTGCTGTTCCAAGACCATATTTTCCTAGTCGAGTGAAGAGGAGTATGTTTCCATATTTCTTCTGTAAATTTCGTACGATGTTCGCTGTCCCGTCGGGGCTTGAGTCATCTATAACTAAGATAGTGATATTTAAGTTTAGATTTTCGATTTCTTCTATCAGTTTTCTAATATTTGCTGCTTCGCAATAGGTCGGGAGAATTAAGCCAATTTCAGAGTTAACGCTTTTGTATCCTTCAATGTATCCATAACAATTTGTCTTTGGACTCAAACCTCCTATTTCCATAATTTCTAAGTTTGAACTGCAGGAGGAGGCTTGAGTGTTCATTTCGTTATTTTACACCTTAAATAATGTTCAGTAATCTAACACTTAATATATAAATCCTACCGCTTATTGAGTATAATTTGAAATTTTATTTTGGAAGGCTTTTTGATTTTCTTCTGTAATAGGCTAGTGGATGCCGTATTTTTTTGCATATTTCGTCTGGGTTAGTGCATACTCCATGTGTTTTTAGCGTGTCGCATTTTGGTGTGGTGTAGCGTGTTCTAGAGCCTCTTTCTCCAGCTATGTGTTCAACTTGATAGCGTGTCATTCTTTCGTTATAGTCAGAAAAGTTTTTGAATAATTCTATGACGTTTTCGCTGGGCATTCCTATGTTTACTAGAAATGATGTTAGGGTGAAGCGTCCAATGTGTGATAAGTGGCGTCCACTTGTTATTGCTTTGTAGAGGTTTTTTATGCATGGCGGAAAAGCTGCTTGCACGATTTTTTTGGGGAAGCCTTCCATTTCGGCTTTGCCTATTTTTTCTATGGACAATTGTTTTATTTTGTTGGCTAACTCTATTATTTTTGGGGGAAATTTTGGCGTGTCTTTTGCTTCTAAGCGTTTTTCAATGTGTCGTCTTACTTCTTCGCTTAGTAGCCGTGCAGCTTCGTTTCTTGTTAGGTAAACGTTTCCTTTGTAGAGAATACGGTTTACTAGTTTCCATTTTCCACTTCGCAGATGGGTTGTGTTTTTGATGAAGTCTGTGAAGTGTAATTTGAATTCATAGGGGATGTTGTCATTGTCGTTTTTTTGGATTGCCCATTCAAAATTTTGTGCGATTGCCAAGATTTTTTCTTTAGGCTCTAACTTCATATCATTGTAGGTTTGTTTTGATTCGGCTAGGGCGTATCTTTTTTTGATGAAGGAGTTTTCTGTTGCCAAAGTTAACATTATTGCCACAGGAAAAGAGAGAATTTCTATTTCTGCGTTGTGGAGTTTTCTGCTGACTAAGGCGTATAGAATTGCTTCTTCAACTCTTTCTTTGGCTCGTTCGAGAATGCTTGATAATTCTGGGGAAGTTAAATCTTCAATTTTAAAGTTCAGTTTTCTTACGTAATCTGCTGTTTCTTTTAGAAAGGGGTATTTTGCTAGGTCGTATTTTGTAAACTTGACAGTTAGCGTTTGCATGTTGGTTTTTCACGTTATTCTGTTTCAATTCTTGGCGCTAGATAAAATGTGAGTTTTCCTTCTTTTGCTTGTTGGAAATCTATTTTTATTGGCATGTCTGTGGAAAATTCTAGTGTGGCTATGTCGGATGTGGCAGAGGCTGTTTTTATAATCTCTGAAAGGTAGCTTAGGCTGAAAGTTGCTTTAGAAGGTTCTTTAACTTCTAAATCGAGGAGCGTGTCGCTTCCTTTTTGAAGAGTTATTGTTGCACCCATAAGGTCGCCAGCTGCGTTTAAAACTAGTTTTTCTGGGTCTGCCTCAATTTTTACGTGGTCGCTTACAAGTTGAGCGTCTTCGATGGCTTGGCTTAAACCGTTTGTTGTGGTTTTGGCTTTAACATTAAAAGTGAGTTTTGGTGTGGGAACTTCTTCTTCAGAAGCCTCCAGAGTAGGCATGGTGAAGGTTCTGGTGTATTTTCCAGTTATTTTGAGTTGTAATTTTCTAGTTTTTTCGTCAAGAGAAAGTTCTACTACCTCGTCTCTACCGGCTCTTTTAAGCAGTTTCAACATTTCTGAAATATTTATGCACATTTTGCTCGGTTCGGTGCAAGCGTATTCTTCAAAAACTGTTTTTGGCCATTGGAAGTCGACCATGGCGACACGTGAGGGGTCCATGGCGCGTAGTTTTATGGTTTCTGGTTCTATTTTGAAGGTGGCTTCGTCTACTAGAATTGAGATTGCTGTAATCATGTCTTTCAGTAGTTTTGTGTCAGACATTTTAAGTTGGAACATGTCCTATTCACTTTTATTGGATATGCTTAGTTTTATAATAAAAGGCTTTACGTGTTAATGTTCAGCTTCGAAGCTGGAATTTCTTAGGAAACGGTCAGTATTTTGTTTAGCTGTATTCTCTGAAGGTGTATCCGCATTTGGTGCAGCGGAGGAATTGAGTTGAGGATTCGTCTGCGCTTCTTGTTTGCACTTGCCAAACATAGGCTTGATTATTCCCGCATCTTGGGCATTCCACTCTAACTGTTGGTAATGTTCGAAGTTTTTGTTCTTCTTTACCTATTACGGCTACAAGTTGTTGTGGTTTGTGCTGTATAATTTTCGCAACCTTAGGCTTAACATCTTTTTCAGAAGTTTTCTTCCTATAACCGCACTTGGGGCAGACAAGCATTATAGAAGATTTTTGGCTGGATTTTCCCTTTTTCGGTACAAGACGAGAACCGCATTTTGGGCAAAACTCCATGACTTCTTACTCCACTATACTCGTTTGTTTTCCCTTAACATGGTCTCTTTTAAACTTTTTCTTATTACAATAATTATTGAGGCTCTGTGATGCTTATTCCCGAAGCGATTATATGGGCTACACGTAATGCTTCTGGTATATTGCTTCGGGTGGAGGTGGAATGCACAATTTTTACCGCGTCTTCTTCGAGAATGCCACATGTTTGCATATAGATTTTCTCGTTTTTACTGCCTCGTATGGGTATCTCAATTATTTTTCCAGCGTTTTTAATGGCATTCCAGCGTTCTTCACTTTTTGGCAGATTTTTTAAGGCTGCTCTAATTTTTTCAAAGTCTGGTTTTTCCCGGGTAATCACTATTATTGGAAGCTTTGTTTTATCATGAAGCTTTTTTATATCCACAACGTTGAAACCTGCGAAAGTTACGCCGTTGAGCATTGTAACTCTTAACTGTTTGTAATGAGGTGAGTTAAGAATCATGGAGGCTATTTTGTTTGTTGCGTCTAGCCCATCTATTTGTATCTTTGTGTGTATTACACCGTCAAGCCAGTATCCACCACGGAAGACTACGCCGACAACTGGCACCAAACCTTTTGTACGCGGGGTAAAGACTCCGTCGTCGACGCCTAAAACGCGAATTTCAGGTTTAATAGTGCGGAATTTTTGGTAATTCAAGCGGTTCTCAGCCTACTAGAACTTATGAAAAGAAATGTTATAAGTTTAGTGAATTTTCTTAATTAGAAGTATGCTAATTGAAGTTGTTATAGCTATATTTCTTTTTATTTGTCTAGTGGTTTTTGCGTTTGTTAATTTGCATAACGTTCTCATAATTAAAAAAGGAAAAGGCAGTGGTAAGGTTTACGCTGAAGTCGAACACCCATCAAGCCTTATGGTAGGCTTTGCGGCTTTAGGAACGTTCGCCTATTTTCTAGAAGCCCTAGTATACATCTTTTTTGTGTTCGCTGGTCTCCTTAATCTGCTCTATGTTTCACCTTTCCATTTTCAATTACCTTTTGCGATTTATATGCAATTTTTAGGGTTGGCTCTCACGTTAGCGGGGTATTTTATCTTCCTTTGGAGCGTAATTGTTAGAGGCAGATGTGCTGTTTCGTGGGAAATGCTGGAAAATCAGAAACTTGTAACATGGGGTCCATACCGCTATGTAAGGCACCCGTCATATCTTGGATATTTTCTTATGTTTTTCGGACTTTTCTTTTTGTGGCCGAATCTGTTTACACTTATTCCCTTGTTTGCGATTCCCGGATATTATGGGATTACTTTTGAGGAAGAGCGACTGCTTGTTCAACGTTTTGGAGCTAAGTATTTAGAGTATCAAAAGAAAACTGGGAGATTTATTCCTAAGTTATTATAACTTTCTTAGAAGATATTATTAGATTTGCTGGAATGGATGTGGTAGGTATTTAGGCTATGAACAAGAATCAAAAATTTTTTCCTTTTTTGAAGAATTATAAGACTCTAACTGAAGTGTTGACTGATCATGGATTGGCTTCCCTTGGAGACACGTATGTTAACTTTGTTTATTCGTTAGCTGTGTCTAACAAGAAGGGTAAACCAGTAGGAAGAAAGGTTAAAGGAAGTTTTCTCGCCGAAGCCTTAAAGAATAGTGGGTTGAGAGAAGCGTTGCCTTCTGGGATGAGTCGCCATAAGATGGCTGATGCTGCGGAAGCGTTGATTGTTTGGGCTTGGCTTAACAGTCGTATGACATTGAAAGAAAGTGTTGCTGTGCTGGAAAAATCTGACAATGCGGTGGAAGGATTTACTTTGTTGCTTAAAAAAATAAACAAAAAAGTTAAATTTTCTTGAGGGCTTTTTCAAATGTTTTGCTGAATTCTTTGTTTATATCTTTCGCCTTTTTTAAGGCGTTAAGCAGAGCTTGTTTTGGTTTTGCTTTTCCTTTTGTTCTAACGTAGACTATTGGGTTGGAGGCTAGAGGGTGGGGTATGTCATAGCCAGCTAAATCTACGTTTTCATCTTCTAAGAGTATTTTCTGCAACAAATTACAAAGAGTGTGTCCAGCGCCTTCGATTTCTATTTTAAGCTCGTTAGCTGTTTCTTTTAATATTTTAACTTTCATTTTGTTACAGCTCCTTTCATACTATTCCTTTTCCGTAATCTATTGTAATTTTGCGTTTTTCAATTTTCCCACACCGCGGACAATACATGTTCTGCTTTTTTGACGCAAGCATGTATCCACACTGCGAACAGAAGGCGTAAACAACGCCTAGATTTTTGTCTTTTGTGGATAAATGGTACGTGCGATTTTTTTCGCTAATAACTTTCGCCCTTAAAATGTCGCCAGGCTTGCACACATCATACATGGATTCTACGTATCTTAGCTGCACATCTGATATGTGTAAAATTCCAGTGAAGAACCCTGAAAGCAGCTTGTTACCTATCTTGAAAATTCTTACGGCAGCGTTTTCGCTTTGAACGCTTGAGACTTGCCCAAGAACTATGCTTCCTACTCTTGGAATTTTTGCTCCGTGAACAAGGGGGTAAACAGAGACTCGCTTATTCAAGAAGTCTAGTAGGGCACGACCCACAATTTTTGAGTAGATTACGCCGCTTTTAACGTATGTTCCGCTGTTCGGAATAAACTCTTCAATCACGCCTAAACGTTCACCAGGCAACACGAACTGACCGCTTTTCTCTTTGTATGATTTCAAACTCAATTTTAATCCCAAGCTGTCTTACAATTATCTATGCTTGTAGGCTACCATTAAGGTTAAAGCATATATGTAATCACATATGAGTTCAATAAATCTTTTGGGTTGATTCCTTGACGAGAAAGATAACAGTTTATTTTTTGGCTTTGTAAAGTTGTAACACTTTTTCAATGTATCGCGTGTGTAATCGCTCATGGTCAACCAATCTTCTTAATACTTTTCGCGCAGTCCATAAATTGCATACAGGGCTTCGATCTTTTTTAGGTTGATAGACGCCACGCATTTTTTCTTTAGGAAAATCCTTTAAAACGTTTACAATTAGTTTGCGTGTATAATCTAACAGTTTAAATGTATTCCGTGGGTATTTGCTGGGCAAATCGATGTTTAGGCGTGTAATATACCATGGCTCGACATAGGCTATATGTTTTAGACAATTTTTTATTGTGCGTGGTTTGTTAGGAGGTAACCACTCAAGGCATTCTTTGCTCAGATTAGAAACAAGTTTCAGTAAATCCTCTCGAGAATATTCTAACAGCTGAATTGTTCTGGTAATGTCTTTTCTTGAAACAGGTGCGATTTCAGACCAAAAAAGGGGTTCTGGCTTGCCCGCTTCAACTGGGTTGTAATCGACTCTCATCATTTCTGCAACTTCAACTTCAAAGTTTTTTGTTTCATTAGAAACATGTTCACCATGCTTTTCAATCCATCTAAACCAGTCAAATATAGCTTCTTTCACCTTCAATAACGCTCTTTCCGGAGTTCGTCCAAACACCCAGCAACCTGGATAGGCTGGAACAAAAACTCCAGTCCCTTCAGAACCTACCTCGAGACAAACGAAAATTTTAGTTACCAAGTTTTTTGCTTCCCTCTATTATGTACAAGTCTACTATAAACTCGTGTTTCTTTTTTGTATGAAAACTGAACATGTGTGGAATTTTTATTGCCATAGCATAGACAGCTATAACTTTTCCGCCATGCGTTTTGATAAATTTTTCTAGAAAGGGAGATGGAAGAATGGGAATTAACTCATTTTTTCCAGTTTTAATTTTCTTCAAAAGTTTTTTGTCTGTGCGTGGATGTTTGTGGAGAGAGTAGATGTTTGTGGAGAGAGTAAATGGTTTCGCCAACTTCTAAAGCTTTTTCGATAAACTTTCGGTCAGCCCCTCGTTTTTGCACCCCAAAAGGCGGATTCTGCAAGACAACATCAAATTTCCCGTGAACAGCGCTTATATCTGCAACAACCCATTGCACCTTGCCTTTTAGTCCCAGCTTTTCAGCGTTTTTCAAGGCTGTTCTAATCGCTGTTTTGTCTATATCGACGCCTACTACTTCTTTTGCGCCTAGAAAAGCAGCGCCTAAAGCAAGTCTTCCGGTACCGCATCCCAAATCCAAAACTGTTTTGCCGACTATGTTGTTATGCATGTAAGCTGCCACGTAAAGAATTGTTGCTGCAACATCTGACGGAATTGTGTATTGTTCAAGACTTGGCTTAGGAGACGGGTGAGGTTCAACTTGCGAAAGCAGCATTTCCAGGTCTAGTTTTCGAACCAGCCTTTTTGGCATAATTTTTCCCAGGAAAGTTCATTAACAACAACTAAGGTTTCGTTAATTGTTAGCATTGGCTTCTTAAATCTTGCCACGTCGTCCAGTGAGAGCCTCGGGCAAGCAGTGTTTACATAAGCGTCTATTGAAGGGAATTCCATTAAAACTTCTGGTGTGACTTCCTTAACTGCGAACAGAAACGCGGTTTTTCCATGTTTTTCAAGCTTTTCTTTTATTTTTAATGCTTCTTCAAAACGTTTTTGCCCTGGCTTTAGTCCGACTAAAACCGCAAATTTTTTCGCTTTTTTAGCTTCTTCTATGCTTGCCCACCGCTGTTTCAAAATTTTCTTTATTTCATCTTTAATTATGTAAGCTCTATTTTCGTAAGGGTCTGCAACCACCGTTGGTTTTGAAGTTGAAAGAGCTACACCTAATGCGTGGAATCGTCCGCCGCCGATGAAAAGAAAGGCTTCCACATCTTTTGCTATGGATTTAGCGTTACTAAAATCACATCCAATAACCTGTCCAGGATAGTTTAGGCGTCCAGCATCACCTATAACCACGGTTTTTCCGGAACGAGTGAGAATTTCTCTAACTTCATCCAAAGTTTGCACGTGCTGAACTGTGGTGGCTAACCCTATCTTTTCCATTTTCTCTAACAAAGGCAGAGCCTTTTCAACAGCTTCGTCAATTTTCAAGGTTGCCCTCGCTTCCACATAAATGGTTGGAACTCGTTCATACTTCAAAAGTTTTGAATGTCCATAATGTATAATTAAATCTGCGTTGAGGCTTTCAGCTTCAGCTTCCGCTAGGTCGCATGCTCCATAACAAGGGTCTGCAGAAATTATTGGTAATGCTCCGGCCTTTTCAACTGTCTTGGCTATGTGCGGTGCTTCTGGTTTTAAGCCTTCCGGAAGCTGTATTAATACGCGTTTGGCTTTTAGTTGCTGTATTTCCTTCTTTATTCTTTCTTCTTCTAGGTCAAAATTTTTCATGAAAATTCCCATGCTAAAAGGAGTAGGTGAAGTTAAGGGTAAAATAAGGTTTTATGGTGCTTCTTCGTCCCAGCGAGGTTCCCATTCCCAATCTTGCTTAGGTCTTCCAGATAAGCGGCTGAGAGCACGCTCTTTTTGTTCTGCAAGCTGTTCCAGTATTATTTTTTGTTCTATGCTTGCAACAAGCTTCTTTGTGGCAATCACTGCGTCGGCGTTTACTGAAATGCTGTCAATTCCAGCTCTGACTAGAAATTCTGTGAAGTCGGGTAGGTTGGATGGTCCTTCTCCGCATATGGAAACTGTGCATCCGTTTTTGTGAGCCACTCGTATTAGGTGGGCGATTATTCTTTTTACTGCTGGGTCTCTTTCATCAAAGTATCCCATCTGTCCTAAACGTTCCGAGTCTCTGTCAATCATTAGTATGCCTTGGGTCATGTCGTTGGAGCCTATGGAAAAGCCGTCGCAGAGTTTTGAAAATTCGTCTGCCATTATGGCGATGGATGGAGTTTCAGCCATAAACCACACTTTAAAATCTCTAGAACGTTCTAAGCCTTCTTCACGCATAATTTCCAAAACTTTCTTGGCTTCCCAGACTGTTCGCACAACAGGAAGCATTACCCAAACGTTTTTGAGACCCCACTCTTTACGGCATTTCACGATTGCTTGGCATTCGAGTCTAAAAGCTTTTTCATACCATGAGCTTATGTAACGGCTGCATCCTCTCCAACCAAGCATGGGGTTGGCTTCTTCAATTTCATACTTTTCGCCGCCTTTCAACTCTCTATATTCGTTTGTTTTGAAGTCACTGAAGCGTACAACAACGGGTCTTGGCTGTATTGCCCTAGCAACTGTGGATATGCCTTCTGCAAGTTTATCAACGAATTTTTGCTGTTGCCCAGTTTCTATAAGATAGAGCGGGTGTTCTCCTATGTAGCTGGCTAGAATAAATTCTATGCGCATCAATCCTATTCCTTCAAAGGGCAAGTCCTTATAGTCTTCAATTTTTTCTGGAACACCCAAGTTCATGTAGATTTTTGTGGCTGTCACTGGCACTGGCTGGTAAGCATTTCCACCACTAGAAAAAAGCATTGGCGTTCTAGAGGCTGCTGAAAGCTGTTCAGTTAATGATTCCATTATGCCTTCATAGACGACTCCACTTCTTGAATCAACAGTATACTCCTTACCGGTAGCCATTAACTTAGTAGCGTTCCTTGTCCCAACAACGCATGGAATGCCAAGTTCACGGCTTACGATAGCTGCGTGGCATGTCACTCCACCTTTGTCAGTGACTATGGCGCCGGCAAGCTTCATAAATGGCACAAAGTCGGGGTTTGTCATGCCCGTAACAAGGATGTCGCCTTTTCCCATAACTTTGGAGGCTTCCTCAGGATTTAAAACCACTTTAGCCTTACCTATACCATAACCTCTTTTCCCGGCTGGTATTCCTTTAACAACAACTTTTAACTCAGGGGCAGTTTTCATTTCTTCCGGTTTTTCCGGCTTTACACCTTCTAAACTCCAAACTGTTTCGGGTCTGGATTGCACTATAAATATGTTACTTGGAAAAGGTGATTCTGCGTCGATTGCCCATTCAATGTCTTGAGGCTTTCCATAATGTTGTTCAATGTGTTTACCTAATTCTGCAAGTTTAACGATTTCTTCATCACTTATGCAAGGCTGCTCCTGTTTTTCAGCCGGAACCTCTGTATGCACTGTTTTTCCGGTGTTTGGGTCGCGAACGTATTGCACCGTCTTTTTTGCAATACGTTTTTCAATTATTTCCAAAGTGTTTTTGTCAACGATAAAGTCGTCTGGAGTTACAGCGCCGGAAACCACGGACTCACCTAAACCGTAGTTTCCCTCAATAATTATCTGGTTAGGGTTGCCAGTTACAGGGTTTATGGTGAACATGACCCCGGCGGCTTTGGCGTTAACCATTTTTTGAACTCCAACACTTATGAGGACTTTTTCGTGAGGAAAGCCCTTTTCGTTTCGATAAAATATTGCGCGTGTAGTGAAAAGACTTGACCAGCATTTGACAGTTTTTTCCAGAAGCTCGTTCTCGCCTTTCACGTTCAGATAAGTTTCTTGCTGTCCGGCAAAGGAAGCGTCGGGCAAGTCTTCTGCTGTGGCGCTTGAGCGCACAGCAACTGACACGTCGTTTGCGTTTAGTCGCCTACATAGTTCTCTATAGGCGGTTCTTATGGATTCTTCGATTTCTTTAGGCATTGGTGTGGATTCTACTAGTTCACGGATTTTCTTTGAAGCTTCTTCATACTGTTTAGGGTCTGTTGGGTCTGTCACTGTTTCGTTTATGATATCATAGATTTTTTGGGCAATTCCAGTTTCTTCGATGAATTTTTTGTAGGCATAGGCTGTTATTGCAAATCCCGGTGGAACGGGTATTCCAACATTTATCATTTCGCCAAGATTGGCGTTTTTACCGCCCACAGAGGGAATATCTGTTTTCCTTAGGTTTTCAAACCATATTACCAGTTCTTTCCTCATCTCATTCAACGGCTTTCACCTCTTCCTTTTCTCTCTTCTCGATAACTATCCTGCATGGAATGGGAAGTTTCGCACTTCCACGCTTCAAAGCCTCTTTTGCCACTTCAACGTCATCAGCGTTAACATTTACAGTGATAATTGTTTGATTCGGTCTTACACGTGCTGCGGTCCCTATGGGTTTTCCAAAAGACCTTCGCATGCCGTCTTGAAGACGGTCTGCATGGGCGCCAAAAATCATTTTGTTTTCGCGGAGAATTATATGGGGATATGGATGAATTTGTAATCTATAATTTTGTGAAAGTTTTTCATTTAAAAAGCGGTTTGTCGCTATGCGGGCTGCTTCTAAAGCGTTATGGCGAATTTGCGCTTTTTTCAAGGCTATAAGTCTTGCTTCGTATTCAAATTCTGCTCTAGTGTCACCCATGGTAAACTTGGTTATCTTGGGAGGGGGAAAACCTTTCACAAATTTTTTCCTTACGTAGGGTTGCCCTTTGACATTTCTATAGTTGCGTGCACGCATTTTCTGTTCCCTTTCAGCATACCATAACCGCAATATTTAAACACTTTGTTGACCGTGCCTTTTGATTAAAGTTATGAATTTTAAATCTAGTTTTGAAATCAAACAAAATGTTTAGGGTGTTAAGCGTTTGTTTTTGAACCATATTTTGGCTAGCTCATCATAGTTTGGAAAAATTCTTTTCAATATGGGAATGTACATTTTCACTTCTTCATCGGTTAAATATTGAAATTGATATTCTCCCATGTAAGGCGAAGGTTCACCTTCTCTTGTTTCAAATTCGATATGCATGAAGGGGTCGCCCCGTTTTATTGTTATTGGACATCTGTCATTGCTGAGGTTTACCAGTTCCAGTGCAAGCCTTCCAACAAAGCCGCTGTGAACCTTCGCAGCGTTTAGGAAGGATAATCCCATTCTTCCATACTTGCTTTTGGCTGTTAGGTGTGCCACATAGTTTGGTGGAGTAAAAACTATTTCGTAGGATATGAGGTTTTTATGTTCCAAGTAGTGAAGAGTGGTTTCTTCTTTCACTGTTAAGACGTAGCTGTCTCCATCAAGAAGATTATAATCGTAGGGGTATATGCACTTATACTCTTCAATAAGCTGTTTAAGCTTGTCTTTACCTAACACGCACATGACAATTAAGCCTCCAAACGCTTTTTAGCATTACTGAAGCTTTTATGTTATATACTTTTTCGACAAAATAAACGAAAAGGAGAGCAGCCTTATGAGCTTGCAAATTCTGCGAAACTTATCGTATAAATGCGTAGCTAGTTGATTAGGGGAGCTGAAATGGGTGCCATAATAGCAGTAATAAACAAAAAAGGAGAAAACGCAGCAAGAACCGCAGTTGTCATGCTAAAAAGTCTGGCACAAAAAAACGTGGAAAAATTTGGTGTCGCCTCATTAAATAATCTGGTAATTAAAAGTTCAATTGACAAGCTTGAAAACGAAACAATAAACTCGTCTATCATTATTGGCTATGCTTTTTCAAAAATTCTCCCACAAGACAAGCCGCAACCACTAAAACTAAAGACTGCAACAATGGTTTTTGAAGGAAGACTCTACGAGCCTATGCCAAACGGTTTTGACGCAGAATTTGTTGCTAAAAAACTGCAGAAGAACCCTTCAGGGAACGCAGCAAAAATCATTGAAGAATTTGAGGGTGACTTTGCCTTTGTAATAGCTGAAGATAAACGAATTGTTGCGGGCAGAGACCCTTTAGGCATCCGCCCTTTATATTACGGGCAAAATTCGAATTTTGCAGCTTTAGCTTCTCAGCGCAAAGCCTTATGGAGTATTGGGATAGAAAAATCCTATTCTTTTCCACCAGGACACGTAGCAATAGTAAGGGATAATGGCTTCCACTTTAGACATGTTAAAACCATAACCTATTCGCAGCCGAGAAAAGTTACAATGCAAAGCGCAACTCCAGAAATTCAGAAACTCTTACAAAAATCAATTAAACAAAGACTTTCGGGCTTAAAAGAAGTTGCCTTAGCCTTTTCAGGAGGATTAGACAGCAGTATCATAGCTTTTCTAGCTAAAAAAATTGTGCCTAATGTTCAGTTGATTCATGTAAGCTTATCAGATCAGCCGGAAATCGAAGATGCGAAAAAGGGGGCTGAAGCTTTAGGACTGCCTCTGCAAGTTTTTCTATACGATGAAGATGATGTTGAAATGATTCTTCCAAAAATTTTATGGTTCATTGAGGAAACAAGCCCAATTCAAGCAAGCATAGCCATTCCAGTCTTTTGGACCGCGGAAAAAACGGAGACAATGGGGTTTAAAGTGTTATTGGCTGGTCAAGGTGCTGATGAGCTTTTCGGTGGTTACAAGAAATATGTAACCAGCTATCAAAAACACGGAAGAGAAAAAGTTCACAAAACAATTTTTAACGACGTGGTTAAAATGCATGAAATCAACTTTGAAAGAGACTTTAAAATATGCAGTTTTCACAGTGTGGAGTTACGTTTGCCGTTTGCAACATATGAAATGGCGAAATTTGCAGCTCAACTACCTCCTGAATTGAAAATCGAACTGACAGACGAGGGGTTAAGAAAGGTGGTTTTAAGGAATGTGGCAAAAAATCTGGGGCTTCCATCGTTTATAATTGAAAAGCCCAAAAGGGCGGTTCAATACGCGACTGGAGTGAGTAAAACTCTTGAAAAAATTGCCCGCAGAAAAGGGTTATCGCTTAAAGAATTTTTACACAACATGTCTAAAACAGTTTTAGAAGAGACGACGTACCATGAGTAAGACAGCAGTTGTTTTCTCTTCCGTATACTACAAACATAACACAGGCAAGAAACATCCAGAATCTGCAAAACGTTTAGGAATAATCGTCAACGAATTGAAAAAAGGAAAGCTTTCAAAAAGCAAAAACTGGCAGTTTGTCAAACCCACAAAAGCTTCTATAGCGGATGTCAGATTGGTTCATGATTATCAATACATCAGGTTTATAGAATCCATTTGTAAGTCTGGTGGAGACATACTAGACGTCGGAGACACTGTGGCTTCTCCAGAAAGTTATGAAGTTGCTCTTTACGCCGTGGGTGGTACACTTAAGGCTGTTGATTTAATTATGGAAAAACATTTTGAAAACGCCTTTGCTCTTGTTCGTCCTCCAGGGCATCACGCGGAAAAGTTTCGCGCTATGGGTTTCTGCATTTTCAATAATGTGGCAATAGCCGCTAAATACTTGCTGGAAAAGTTCGGATTAGAAAGAATCGCAATATTAGATATTGATGCTCATCATGGAAACGGTACACAAAGAACATTCTACGAAACCAACAAAGTCCTATACATCAGCATACATCAAGACCCCCGCGATTTTCCTGGGACGGGATTTATAAACGAAGTAGGGCAAGAAGATGGCTTAGGCTATACTGTTAACATCCCGCTTCCTTTCAGGACAAATGACCACATATATCTTAAAGCTTTACAGGAAATAGTGACGCCTATAATAAACGAGTACAAGCCAGAATTTTTGCTGATATCTGCAGGTTTAGATGGTCATTACGCAGACCCCGTTGGAGAACTTTCCCTATCAATGTTATGCTACCAAAAAATTTTCGATGAGATAGTTGAGATTGCATCAAAAATTTGTGATGGAAAAATTGTGTCTGTTCTTGAGGGAGGGTACAGCCTCAGGTTTGTTGGAAAAATAGCTGCAGTTGCTGTTGCAAGAATGAGTAACACTCCATACGATGCAAATGATAAAATTTGCGAAACTGGCTTGTCTGTGAGAAGACGAGGTGAAAAAATAATTAACTCTGTGAAAAAGGTGCAAAGAGATTTTTGGAATCTATATTGATTCTTTTATTCTTCTATTACTTGGATGGCGTTTTCTGGACATTGAGCCTCGCAGGCTCGACAAACAAGGCATTCCTCAACTTTTACTGGAACAGATTTTCCGTTGTTTAACTCATAAACTCCCACTGGGCAGGTGTCAACGCAGGTGCCGCATCCAGTGCATTTATCGTTATCAACTAGTATCTTCACCATTTTGTCCCCATCTCCTTTTAGATTTTCATTGGAAATTAAACAGCACAATAAAAGGTTTTAGGTTAAACCTAATCATTTCTGATGTTCAAAATTGAACAGAAATATTTGGAGTTGTCGGAGCCGCTAGCGGATGTCTTCTCTGAGCCTCAAAAGAACTCCATTTATCGTTGTCTCAGCCCGTTCTTTTCTATGTTCATAATCCGAAAGAAGTTTTCGATAGGCTTCTAAAGAGAGGTCGCCGCGTCTATGCCTCATTTTAATGCTTCGAATATTCGCCTCAACCTCGTTAATTTCCGTTTCAGCCACTTCCAACTGCCGCATTAAATCAGCGTATTTACCGCCTGCAACACGCATCTTCTCTTTATACTCCGCCAATTTTCTAGACAACGCGCTAAGACGTGTTTCCAAAGTTCTTTTTCGCACCTTATACCTACGCCTAGGAATCTTGCCCTTTCTTGCGCCAGTTTCGAGGGATTTCAGTTCAGAAATTATTCTCTTTTTTTCTTCGTAAGAGTTTACAAAAGATTTTATGGTTTCCGGGCTAAGTTGAACTGCGATTGTTGGAACTGTGACTGGAACTGCAGCTTTCGGCCTTTTCCAAAAGAGGACTATTGCACAGCCTAGAAGCGATAGTGCCCATATCCATAGGGTTGGACGGAAAGAAAGCCATAATGGATTATACGTGTAAATTATTTGCAAGTTGCTTTTTAATGGAAGAATATTGTTTAGAGGGCTTACACCTTGCATGTTTAGGGTTAACGCTTCTTGGAAAACGTTTCTTGATAAGGAAAAGGAATCAGCATAGGCAACGGTCTCCGGAGCCCGCAGCCTCGCCCCTTCAGGAAGAAGGATAGAGACGGAAGATTGTTTTACATAATAGTCTATATTACGGAATAGAAGAGAGGAACAGTTAAACTCGCTGTTTTCTCCTTGTGCGTTCAAATAGTTTTGACTTGGCAGAGAATATTTGACAGTAAATCTTGTTGATTTGTAACTTTCCACGGGCAGAGTTAAAGCAATTCTATAACGATTTGTTTCTGCATCCACAAGCGATGGTGTTGATTCAAATTTTCTCCCAAACTGGTCGTACGCTCCTACAATTGACGCGTTAGGAGGTAAAACCACTTCGATTGCAGCTATTTCTTTTGACATTTTACTTATTATATAGTAGCTGTCAGAGCCAGAAATCTCGCCTAAACCGCTTATTGTTATCTCTCGCTTTAATTCCTCTACATCAAAAAGTTGAAGCTTATCCTCAGAGAGTGAAAATATCAAATTTGCAGGATAATAAGCAAAAGCGGAAAGATTCTCTTTAAAGTATTGGGCAGTATTAACATTCCCATCATTCTTTACAATAGTTATATTGGTAGCACTTTCTGGCAGATTTAATTTTACGCTACAGTTAGCCACCGGTTTAGTTAGACTTGGATATGCTGGAAAGTCTAGTACAAACTTGCCTGTTTCTATCATGTAGAAAAGGTTATTGGAGAGTATAAAACCAACATTAAACGTGTATTCTTTTCCCTTGGTTATATTCAAAGGTTCGGGGAAGACTACTTCAACAGCATAGAAGCTCATATGTCCCTCAAAAGGAACGTTAACGTTTACGTTAAATGTTTGAGACACGTCGTAGGCTTGGCAGTCTAGGAAGTTAGCACCATACTGAAAGGGGAAACCAATCTTAATGCTTTTAATGGTTGCTTCTTGAGATGCATTACCCACCAGATTGATGGCATCGTTGATGATGATGTAGCCGTTATAAAGAATTGTTATTTCATGGTTTACATTTGTTATAAAATAGTCATCAGAGTGTTCCGCTTTAACACTTTGAGACACAAATAAAAAGGAAGTAGGAAGTAAAATAAGTGTTAAAATAATAAGTGTGAGGCTCTTTTTCTTCACTTTTTCCCTCTCCAACCATTCTAATTTTAGGCTTGTATCTATTGCAATCGCATTTATTTACTTTTAGAATTAACTAATATCAGTTACGTATATACTTACCTCAGTATTGTCAACCAAAATTTAAAAGTAACATGAAAGGATGCGCCATTTAGGATTAAGGCGTGTTCTAATTGGCAAGGAGTTTATCTGAAGCCTCCATGTTTAAGGTAGTAATTCTCTTCTTTTTTAGGTCCAAAGCTTCTCACGCCTTTTTCTTTTAGTTGTTTTCTGAGTTTTTTGGCGTAGTCTTTTGTTATTTCTTTTCTTTTCTCCATGTATGCAATTATTTCTTCTGCCTGCTGTTCTGTGTCGCATCTTCGGATAAAGTCTATAACATCTGGCATGTAATTGACGAAGTTTTTTGAGTGGGCTTTTTCTCCTGTTTGCGGGTTTGTTCGCACAGAGTTTATTCCAACTTTGTTTTTATCGGACTCCAGTTCTTTGGCTAAGTTTGGGAAGAGTTTTTTGAAGGTTTCTTTGTCAATTTCCACAGCAACACTCTCAACGAAACACTGAACACTCTAAATCATAGTTTGGAAAACAGTTATTTAAGCCCTCTTTAATTCTGAGAGGGAAGAAAACGTTGCGTTGGATTTTCTTTAAGTACTTTTTCTAATTCTTTTATGCGTAAACCTGTTATTTCATCATTGTATATTTCACATTTTTCTTTTTGATAGGCTTCTTCAGAACAGCGAACAATAATTTCGATTTTTTTACTGGATTGAGATTCTAAATATATGTGAAGAGATGTTTTCTTTTGTCCCCTTTTTGTAACCATCACCCGTTCAGTCTGCAAAATTTTAAGTCTGCAATTTTGTTTCAGCACTTTTAGAATTTCGTCGGGTTTATCATGGTATACGACTATGTCTATGTCGCTTTCTCTATGGGCTGTTCCTCGCCAAACACTTCCAATTAAAATTGGGTTGTATGCCTTCAGAATTTTCATCGTTTTTAGTGCTTCTCGACGTTTTTTAACCAAGTTTTGTTGTCGGATGGAACCTTCATTTTCTTCAGCTATTTTGTCAAGTTCCCTCGCGATTTCGCGGTTTGTTGGAAGGAAATTAACACCTAATATTTTTGCAGCTTTAATTTTAGCTTGTTTGTATTCTTTTTCAAGTTTAAAATATAGTAGGGCGGCAGCTTCTCTAGCGACTTTTTTCCTTATAGCCTCAGCTTTCACAAGTCCACCAATAAATGTTAAGAATTGCAAAATTTTAGTGTTTTACTATTTGCTCATACAACTCTATTGTTCTTTCGGCTATTTTGTCCCATGTAAACTCTTCTAAAACTCGTTTTCTACCATTTTTTCCAAGTTGCTTCCTTTTTTCCGGGTTTTCCAAAGCGCTGTTAATGCCCCAAGCAATGTCTGAAGGATTACTGGGGTCTATGTGGAAACCGCATTGGTCTTCACCGCGGCAAACAACTATTTCTCGCATGCCGCTGACACCTGCTGCGCCTACGACTACGGGACGTTCCATGCTCATTGCTTCTAAGGCAACTATTCCAAATGGTTCGTAGAGGCTTGGGAAAACAGCTACATCGCATGCTGCGTAGTGTAAAATGCGTTCTTCTTCGGAGATGAAGTTAAAGTTTAGTTTTACAATGTCTTGGAGTCTCATTATTTTAACTAGATTAGTTAAATATTCTTGGAGGTCTCCGACTCCTACAACAACCAGTTTTGCTTTAGGATATTTTTGTAGAACATGCGGCATAGCCATAATCAGTTTATCAACACCTTTGACGCCTACAAGTCTTCCGACAAATAGTATCATGGGTTCGTCTTCTTTTATGCCGTAGGATTCTCTGATTTTCTTGACGTCTTCGCTGTTTACGTTTTCAGGGTTATATTTTTGCGGGTCAACACCGTTGTAGCAAACTTGGATTTTTTCTGTGGGAAATCCTAGCTTGATAAGTTCGTCTTTCATGGCATAAGAAACTGTTACAATTAGGTCAGCGGCTTTTGCTCCGTGAAGTTCAATGTTGCTTACAACTTCTGAGCCGTTTCCGAGTGTTCGACCCTTTTCTGTTGAATGAACATGAAAGGCGAAGGGTAGTCCAACCTCTTTTTTGATGGTTATTCCACTTATTGCTGAAAGCCAGTCATGGGCGACGACAATATCGTATTTGAAGCTTTCCTTTCTGATAAGTTCGTTTACAAGTTTTGAAGCGCTTAGGTAATTGTAGACAAGAATCTTGGAAAAGAGCTGGATACCTCTACCCCATTTTTTGACGTCTTCAGCCAGTACGTCTGGTAGGGAGTCAGAGATATCAATGTGAAGTGGACGGTGGATTTCTATTCCTCTCCAGATTTCCCGTGTTGGGAGGGTGCCTTTATCATCGTTCATTGTGAAAACTGTAACGTCATGGTCCATTAGAACGAATTTTCGCGTGATTTCTGCAGCGTATGTTCCTAAACCACCAACGATTTTCGGTGGATACTCGTAGACTAGCACAGCTATTTTCATTTTGTTCACACCTTAAGGATGTAGGTTAATGCTTAATAAATCAAGGTTTATTTATGTTTCTAAACTTGCTAGGAAAGAGAAGCAACAAAAATGTTGATTATGAAATTGTGTATTATTTCTTTGCTATTAACACATAACGACTAGAAAGTTTACCATTAACCTGTTTTTCAATTAACCTTAAAGTATAATTTGCGAAATTTTGAAAAGCTGTTCTACTTCTTTTAGTTCCTCTTTGCTGTAAGACTTCTCCCCCAATTTTTTATCCCATTCTATCATTAATCCTCTACCATGTTTGCAATCATCTTTAAAGCTGTAAGTGTGTTTAAAATCGTTTACCCATTTGAAAACTTGAAAAAAGCTATTAAGGCGTAGTAATAAACTATTGGTGGAGTGTATATATAGTGAGTATATCTCCAGTTAAACGTTTAATTCTCGAAACCATGTGGGCTCTTGAAAAACCCACTAGGGCGACTGAAGTAGCGAAAAAGGCTGGGCTAGGTTTTCCTTCGGTTATGATGCACATAATCGGGCTTTCTCGTATGGGTTATGTTGCTTCACCTGAGAAAGGATATTATGCGATAACGGAGAAAGGTAAGGGAATACTGGGTTTTCCAGAAATAGACAGAGAAACAGCAAACAGGATTTTAGCTTATTTACCTATGGAGAAGGCGTTCCACTTTTACGTTGACGTTGGAAAACCCTTAAACATCCACGCAGCGAGCCTTCAAGATTTTTGCGACAAAATAATGAAAGTGGATTTAAACTCTGTAGAGTTTCACGTTAACCGTGGAGATTTTGAGGCTTGGTTTATGGGTTTAGGCGATATGGAACTGGCGAGAAAAATAATGCTTGTTAAAGAGCAGAAAATGCCCCTCGAAGAACTGCGGAAAAAACTCTACGAAATCGTAAAGAACCGATGTGAAGAGCTAGCCAAAATAAGAAAGCAGTAGACACGCGTTTATGCTGGTTTGAAGCGTTCCTTCAGCTTGTCCAGGACTTGCTGTAAAGTCGTATACTCCATCTCTTGAGGGCTTAAACGAGCTGGTTCAAACTCTCCCATACGCCTAAGCACAGCAGCTTGTTCTAAGGCTTCTCTTCGCGCCAAAGCAAAGGCTGGGTCATCAAACAGATCGGCAATCATAGGCTTCCCGTTGTCTTCACTCGCAATTTTACCGTTCACGATTTGAAAGCCTAAGGCAACAATTCTTGGAGGACCATCAAAAGCTGTACATTTGGCATCTTTTAACCCCACAGGCATTATGGGTCCCCAGTGGCTTCCCCTCATCCAGCCCTCAACAAAGTAGCTGTGCATGAATGGTACAAGGATTTCGCCCACTGCTGGAAGCCCGTGCTGTGCGCGTATAATCATGACGGGGTCGTCTTTTCCTATATATTTTCCTGCAATTTGCGAAAGTCTAGTTACGCTTCCTACGGCGCATATTAGGTCGTCTCTGGCTCGCCAAATACGAGAAATCATGTAGCGCTGTACCGTTCCAATCAATGCAACTAGTTCGTACATTTCTTCTGGACATTTCAGCACAACCTTCTGGTTTTCCAAGGTGTCCAATACTTCGAATTTGAAGCCTCCAGCCATGTTCGGGTCTATGACAAGTCCAGCACTGCTCATAGGGTCTGCGAAAATTTTGAAAAGCGGAAAGTTGAAGGCTCCTCCAGAAGTTTTGTCTGCCGCCAATACTACAATGGGGTCTGAACCTCTTTCTTCTATTTCCATCTCTGCTACGCCTGGTCCCATTCCGCGAATGTTCCCGCTGAAAGCGGTTTTCAAAAGGTCTTGTCCTGCACCGTAAAGTTTCAGTCCTAAGGCTTTATCAGCTGCTTCCTTAAAAGTGTCCCATGCCAGCTTGTGAATGTCAGGGTCTGATTCGCCTCTTTCATGCACCATAAGAAGTTGAAGGTCGTCTCCCACATTGAAAACGTAATAGCTGTTTATCAAGCCTTCTTCTTTAGCGTTTCTAAGGTTTTTTTCCGCAACATTAAGGAGGGGTTTTGGAACAACATGATGGCCAGCTAACGAGCCTACGTCGCATTTAAGAAGTGAAACTGTAGTTTTTTGCATGATATTTACACCTATTAATAGGCCTTCCCAAACAAGAGTTTACCCTCTAGTGTTTTTAAGATTTCTGAAAGAAATTTTGTAAAAGAAATCGTGAAATAATAAAAAGCTAATAATTGAAAGGGTGGAGGTTTGTTAGTTGGAGAAACTGCGAGTGTTTTCCGTAAAAATACCTGAAAAGGTTTACAAAGAACTAATTTTGCGCGTCCCGGAAGGCGAGCGAAGTAATTTTGTTCGCGACGCTATAATGGAGAAGTTGGAGAAGACGCCTAAGCCTGATAAAATCTTGGAGCTGGAGAACAGAGTTAGTAGAGTGGAAAGCGAACTTTCAGAAATAAAGAAGTATCTTGCAGATTTAGAACTACTCACATACGGCAGAGAAAAGGCGAATCCCCACACCTTCTGCATAGACGAGTTAGACCATAAAATAGTGGATTATCTCCTTCACTACAAAGGTGCAACCACACCAGAATTAGCAGAATACCTCAAAACAAACAGATGGCTTGTTTTAAACAGGCTGAGAAGGATAGAGAAAACGTCCAGAAAACAGCTTGGAAAGCCCATTGTGAAGTATTATGCAGGCGAAAAGAGTGGAAAAAAGAAGGCTTGGTGGATAAACGAGGAAATAAGCGAAGTTTAAGGAGTAAAACTGCCCAATAGTGATAATCTCGAGTGTGGCAACTATTAATTTCAAGTAAAGACACTTAACTTTATAAAAAAGGGGGCCCGTAGCCCAGTATGGATTAAGGCGCCGGCCTCCGGACTATTTAAGGAATGGAAGAAAGCCGGAGAACAGGGGTTCAAATCCCCTCGGGCCCGCCAAAATTGTTAGCAATATTGAATTATTAGTTTGGTGAATGTGGTAAAAGTTTTAAATGGTTAAGTGTTAAATGTTGTTGATGTACATGTCGGTTAACGTGAAACGCCTTCTATTAGATGCCCTTAAACCTCGTGAACTATCCATTGTTGAATTGGCAAGAGCTATAGGAGCAGTTGAAGGGGTAGAAGAGGTAAACATTATCGTTAGTGAAGTTGACTCCAAAACTGAAACAATTAAAGTAACGGTGAAGGGGCCTAAAATAAACTATGAACTGGTTTCTAACATTATGGAGAAGTATGGTGTTTCCATAAGAGGGGTAGATGAAATAAGTGTAGCCAAGCCTTGATTTTCGCTTTTAATTCGATTGTTTTATCATAGTTTAGATCATCATTTGCACTAGAAAACCAACAAGAAAAGCTAAGACGCCGAAAACCACCATTCTCAATCCTTTGATGAGAGGGTTCTGCTTACTAAGTCGTCCCAAATATGTCCCTGCAACAAAAAGGATGCCAAGGGCTAATATTACTGAAAGCCACGAAGCTATGGTTCTATCTAATAGCTGAAAGGTTGCAAGGAGTATTGGAATGGATATGATGCAACAGCACATAAGAGGGGTTAAAAAGTTTAAAAAGGCAAGTATCAGTGCATATGTCTTGTAATTTTCAGTTATTACCGTATTGTCAAGTTTTCTGAAAAGAGCTTTTTCAAGGTCAACTATGCGCCTTTCCCTTTCCAACATTTCAGACTCATAAACACTAACGCCTGTTGATATACCTAGAGCGAAACTGCTTGCAACCATAGTGCTTATTATCAAGCGCAAGTCTTGGTTGATGGCAAGTATGGAGCCTATCACTATACCTAATTGAACAAATGTTGAGTCAAATAGTGTATTTATGAAGAACCTGCGGAGTATAGGTCCAATTTCTTTGCTTCTTTTAATTAAGACACGTAAACCCAAGAGATTATCCCGTTTCCCTCGCCCTTCTAACAGGCGTATTAACAATTACTGCTGATATCATAGCTTTTCAGCATTTACTATGCAGAAGAGACTATTGAATATTACGCATGCTAAACTTGGAGAATATAAATGAGAATGGTGATAATAAAAACTGGTTGATTCTAAAACATGGAATCAGTGCATATACCAGTGCTTCAAAACGAGGTTGCCAAATTTTTAGACCCTAAACCAAACAACGATTATGTGGACTGCACCATTGGAGAAGGAGGACACGCTCAAGCCATTCTAGAAAAAATACTGCCGAACGGCAAGCTTTTAGGGATTGATTTAACGGAAGAACTAATTGAAGCTTTAAAACTTAAATTTAAAGACTTTAAACAAAATCTGGTTTTGGTCTGCGACAACTTCTCTAACCTAAAGGAAATTGCCGAAAAACACGGTTTTAGAAATGTTTCAGGAGTTTTGTTCGACCTCGGCCTTTCCAGTTGGCATCTTGAAAAGTCTGGAAAAGGTTTCTCGTTCATGAGAGAAGAGCCTTTGGACATGCGCTACGAAGGGGGAGTAAGCGCCGAGGAAATTGTTAATGGGTGTTCGGAAGAAGAAATCGCCAGAATTTTGAAAGAGTTCGGCGAAGAAAGGTTTGCTAGAAGAATTGCAAAGACTATCGTTGAAAAAAGAAGAGTTAAACCGATTAAAACAACCTTTCAATTGGTAGATGTTGTAAGAAGTGCTGTGCCCCTTTGGTATCAGAAAAGAAGGATTCATTTTGCGACAAAAACTTTTCAAGCCCTACGAATTGCGGTTAATGGGGAACTTGAAAATTTAAAGGAGACGCTGCCACAAGCAGTAGACATTCTGAAAACGGGTGGAAAAATTGTTGTGATTTCTTTTCACTCTTTAGAGGATAGAATTGTTAAAAATTTCTTTAGAGAAAACTCGAAAAATGGAAAATTGAAAATCCTAACCAAAAAGCCTGTAGTCCCCACCATCGAAGAAGTTAGGGTTAACCCTAGGGCGCGGTCAGCAAAACTAAGAGTTGCGGTCAAGATTTAACCTTACTAACTTTCCGTTTTAATATACGTTTAGTGAAACATCAAAATATAAGAAATTGTGAAGAACTCATCGTCTCTGCTAAGTCTAGGGGACTACAGGTAAACCTAAAATTCGCACATTTCATCTCCCTTTGCAGCGCATTTTTCATTTTCTATTTCCACTAACATTTTAAAATCCATGAAAAACCCATTGTTTTGTTCAAGAACATCTTTTATCTAAAAACCTCTACGAAGTCAGGAGTGAACCGCCCAACTCTTGTATTGAAGATACATTCCAATCAATAGTAGCAATCCGCCAATCATCATTATCAAACCTCCAATCGAATGACCTACGGAACCAAGGTTTAAGAAATAATGAAGCGAAAAAATAGTTGAGCTAACTGCAAGGGCTAAAACGCCAGAAGCAATAAACCTCCAAGGTCTTCCCATAATGCCGCCCCTAAAAATCCATAATAACCTAACAGCGAAATAAACTAAACTTACATTAATTATTAAGGAAACAATGTTAACGATGATATGCCAATCTTCCATAAATCCCACCGTTAAACTTCAAATTTTTTGATAATCACTTTAAAAAATTATGAATACAAAATACGGATTTCGCTTTAACAAGAGTTTTTATGAGCGGGAATTAATTAAGACTTAACTATATTTTAGGGCGCGTTTTCTTCCACTCCTTTAAGCAGTTGGTCTATATCTCTCCCAATGTTTTCGCCGGAATAGCCGCCCTCCAAAACAAAGAATGTTGCCTTCTTTAGCTTGCCTATTCTTCTCCCTATTTCCCGAAAAGCTTTCTCAGTTAAACCAAGAGAAGCAAGGTCTCCCATGTGAGTGTCAAATCCAGCAGAAACCGCAACCATTTCTATTTTGCTCATATCCACCTGACTTAGGGCAGAGTCCAAAGTTTCTAGGTAAACTTTTTCGCCGCAGTTAAAAGGCAGTGGAAAGTTTAGACAGTTTGCCTCTGAAGAATGACCTGTACCTGGATAGTGGGGGTAACGGTGGAGCGAAATGAAGGTTATTTTTGGGTCTTTGAAGAAAATTTCTTGAGTGCCATTCCCATGGTGCCCATCAATATCCAAAATGAGGGTTGGCTTGTCCAAATGTTTAACGGCTATGGCTATATTGTTTAGATAGCAGAAACCTCTTGTTAGGGCTCCCAAAGCGGCTCCGTGAACGCCCACATGATGTCCCGGCGGTCTCATTAAAGAGAAACCATTAACTTTTGCTGCTAGGATGGCGCCGCCTGCTGCGAGTTTTGCATATTCATAGATGTTCTCGTATGCTGGGGTATCACCATCTTCAACGAAGCCTTTCTTTAAGTTCCATACATATTCTGCGTCGTGAACCCTTAGAACAGCGTTTTCTGTGGCTGGTTCCGGCGTCAAAAACTGATAGCCTTTCTCTTTCAAAATTTCGTATGCTTTTCTGACCCGTTCTGGGCTTTCAATGTGCCAGCCGCCATAGTTTAAGCATTTTTCTGAGAAGATTATTTTTGTTCGCATATCCATTTCCTTCGTGAAAGTATATGTTAAAGGTTTCAAGTTAAAATATAACTTCAACGCTAAAAGTTTTAGAGTTGCCCAAAACATGGTTACAGAAAACCCTTTCGCACTGTTTCGGTCAGAATGTAAAAACGTCGTAGAAGACGCTATCAAAAAGGTTTTTCCAGAAATACGCATAACTAGTTTACACAGTTGGAGAAGCCGCCGAACCCAGAGTTTGGACAGTTGGCTTCCTCGCTGTGTTTTGAACTTGCTAAACAAACGGGCGAGAAGCCTTTCTCTTTGGCTAGACGCTTAGTTGAAAACGTAGATAGGTCAAAGTTCCATCTGATAGAGCGTGTTATGCCTGCTGGCGGAGGCTACATCAATTTTTATGCAGATTTTGCCAAGTTTTCAGCCTTAACCCTTGAATCTGTTAGACAATTGGACGCAGATTATGGTTTTGTTAAAACCGGGAAGCCTTTGAAAATTATTGTTGAGCATACCAGCGTGAATCCTCTCCATCCAATACATATTGGTCAAGCCAGAAACCCCATGTTGGGTGATTCACTTGCGCGCATTCTCGAAGCAAGGGGACACAAGGTTTCTCGCCATTATTATATAGATGATGTGGGACGACAAACAGCCGTAATCGCTTATGGATATAAAAAGCTGGGTAAACCTAAACCAGAAGGAAAACCAGACCATTACATTGGCAGAATCTACACGGTAACAAGCTGCCTTGTTGAAATTAACCGTCTTAAAAAAGAATTGGAACTAGCGAAACAAACTTCTGCAGTTCCTGAAGAAATTGCGAAGATTAACAGGGAACTGGATGAATGGATGTCTATTGCTGTCGAACTTAAGGAACGCTTTCCAGAAATTTTCGAAAAACTTCTCGAGAAAATAGGTGAAGATGAAGACCCGGAAAATGAGGTTAACAGTTTAAATCGGGCTTATGAAGTTGGAGAAGAAGAAGCTAAAAAACTCATAAGAGAAGTTAGTCAGTTTTGCCTTCAAGGATTCAAAGAAACTCTAGCTCGCATGGGCGTGTTTTATGATTCGTGGGATTGGGAAAGCGATTTAGTTTGGAATCACAGCGTCTCAGAAGTCTTGCAAAGGCTGAAGACAACCCCTTACGTTTTCACCTTAGGCGGAGTTCTAGAGTTTGAAGCAGAGAAAGTCGTTAGAGAACTTAATCTAAGGAAAAAGCTGGGCTTGAGAGAAAATTATGAAGTGCCGCCCTTGACGCTTATGAGAGCTGACGGCACAACACTCTACACGACGAGAGACATAGCCTACACTTTAAGGAAGTTTTCCAAAGCAGAAAAAGTAATAAATGTTATAGGTATGGAACAAAGCCTAGCACAACTTCAACTGCGGATAGCCTTATACGCTTTAGGCTACGAAAAATACGCGGACAATCTTGTGCATTTTGCCTATAACCTTGTAACGCTTCCGGGCTATAAAATGTCAAGTAGAAGAGGACGCTACATAACTTTAGATGAGGCTGTTGATGAAGCTGTAAAGCGTGCCTATGAAGAGGTTTCGAA
>PIXZ01000003.1:5571-41033 GCA_003601605.1 Candidatus Bathyarchaeota archaeon | reverse complement strand
CTTTCTGGAGCTATAACCACTATGGCTAAGGCTGACGGTTTTGTGGAAATACCTGAAAACCAGCAGTTTGTAGATGAGAACGAGGAAGTGGTTGTTTATCTATTCTGAAATTTTATGTTTCCAGCATTTTTCTTTTGGCTGCCGTGTAAGCGGTGAAAATCCACGTTAAAATTAGATATGCAACCATGCTTATATCTAAAAGTAAGTTCGCGCCGAAATAGGAATAGAGCATCCAAAGTGAAAACGTTGTTACAATAAAGAATAGCATGACAACAAGCCATATTGTCCAAACTCGTTTTTTGAAGAATCCGTATGCGGTGAGTAGGCTGAAAATGCCGATGATTCCAATGTGGGGTGGATAATTAGCGAGGGGCAAAAAGATAAAACAAACTATTCCAGCAGCAGCATAGAAAATAAGGGCTGTGATAAAACCGAGGTTTTCCCTGTCCAGTTTGAACTTTGAAGCCATTAAGCAACCGCCTTTTAACTTTAATGCATAAACACTAACGTTAATAAATTTAATGTTTTCCCGCTTGCAAGCTTTGAAAAATGTTATAACACGCGAAAACAAAAGATTGACAAGTGTGTGTAATGCCTTTCACACCGTTCCATCTTGGTCCAGCTCTGCTTTTCGGCTTAGCCTTATCTGCTGTTTTTGATTTGCCCACTTTGCTATTAGCCAGCGTCATACCTGATGTTGAACCTTTCTGTGCAATGTACTTTCATGTTCAAGGCTACCCTCTCCACGGATTTTTCCATTCATATTTGGGCGCATCCATTTTAGCAATAGCAGTTGCTCTTATCATTTATCCACTCAGAGACTGGGTGAATAGGATTATGAGCATTTTCCGAGTTTCGCAAAAATTTTCTTTCAGAAAGATTTTGTTCACATCTTTTGTGGGAGTTTATTCACACGTGTTTTTAGACTCTTTTCTTTACGGAGAAATGATGCCTTTCTATCCATTGGAAGTTAACCCTTTCTATACATTATTTACTGCATATCCCGTTTACACGATTATCTACGGCTTTTGCACTGTAACTGGACTTTTTGGCATAATCCTATACGCGTATTTGATTGGTAAGCGAAAAAGTTTAGAGCTTGCAAAATAGAATAGAGCTAGTTAAAACAGGGAAGAGGACTTGGATGGCTAACCGCGAACTTTTTGTTTCACAATCAAACGTTTTCAGCGGTTATCAACTGCCCTTTGAAAAAGCAGATTACGTTGTTTTAGGTGTACCTTTTGATGTTACAAGCACTTACCGGACTGGAGCAAGGTTTGGACCTAACGCTATCCGACAAGCTTCTCTTAACATTGAAACCTACAGTTTCCGCACAGGAATTGATGTTGAAGATTTGAAAATTCACGATTTGGGCGACTTGCACATATCCACAGATACTGAAAAAACTTTGGAAAGAACAGCCCTTGTCATAAAAGAAATTTTTGGTGAAGGAAAAACGCCAGTAATTATCGGCGGAGAACACACTGTAACCTTGGGCGTTGTGAAAGGTTTAGAAAAGAAATGCTCCGACACAGCTATCGTTAGTTTTGACGCGCACTTAGACCTGCGAAACGAGTTTATGGGGTTAAAGCTTTCCCACACCACTTTTATGCGGAGAATAAACGAGCAGCTAAAACCAGCGAAAATTATCGAAGTGGGCACTAGGGCTGTCTGTAAAGAAGAACTAGCATATGCAAAAAAAGCTGGAATAGAATATTTTACAACTCATCAGATAAGAAAGGAAGGAACACAACAAGTAGTTAGGCTGTTGAAGAAGAATTTGGAAGGATATAGAAGAATTTACTTGACCGTGGACATGGATGTTTTAGACCCTGCTTATGCACCTGCAGTGCAAAATCCAGAACCAGAAGGTTTAGAACCGCATACCTTGCTTGACATTTTGGGCAGTATGTGCGACAGACGTATCATAGGGTTCGATGTAGTTGAAGTTGCACCAAACTATGATAATGGAATATCAGCAATCCAAGCTGCCAAAGTAATTTTTGAAATTCTTTGTCATATGGAGAAATTCCGCAAAGAAGTCTAGGATTTTAACTTTAAAATTAAACGAAACTTGTTCCCCTTCAAATTCCGTATTTTCGTCTACTCAAATAGGTTTTCACGCATAGCTTTTATCATTTGTGCGATAAAGAAACCATTACACTGGTGAATGTGGGGATAAAGCCTTCGACATTCCTCTAGCCCCCTTAAGCCTGGCAAGCCTATCCTCAGCGTTATTTCAGTCAGCGAAAACTCTGGATACCGCTTCAGAAACCTTTCAATCAACATCTCATTCTCTTCAACCGTTATGCTACAAGTGGAATAAACAAGCTTGCCGCCAGCCTTTACCTTTTCTGCACAGTTACACAACATTTTCCACTGAATTTCAGCCATCTTATCCACAGAGCGCCGTGTAAGCCTCCACTTAGCTGAGGGCAGTTTTCCAAAAGCGCCGGTGCTGGTGCAGGGCGGGTCTAAAACAACAATGTCCGCCTCTATTTTCAAGGGCAGCGGATTACACGCGTCAGCAATAACTGGCTGAGCAACGTCTACACCCATGCGCGCTATTTCGCTTTTCCATATGCTCATCCTTCGCTTTGAATAGTCAACAGAATATATGGCTCCACGGTTCTGCATAAGCTGAGCAAGATAGGTGGTTTTAGCTCCAGGCGCAGCACAAACATCTAAAACAGTCATTCCAGGCTTTGGGTCGGCTACTTCAGCTGCAAAACAGCTCGCTTTATCTTGAATGTAAAATAAGCCCTCGTGAAAGCTTCTGGTTCTTGTTAAAGGCTTTTCTACACTTACAACCTTGTAGGCGTATCTTAACCCTTCAACTTTCTCAAGTTTTACACCCTCTTCTGCAAGTTTATCCAAAATTTCTGTTTCAGAACCTTTCAGCGTGTTCAATCTTACATAAGGGGGAGGCGACTGCAGATTGGCTTCTAATAATTCTAAAGCTTTTTTTCGTCCTAACAGTTTAAAACAGTATTTGACAAACCATGTTGGATGGAAGGTTAAAAGCCCAACGCGTTCTTCGTCGCCTTTATCTTCCAAAACTACTGAAGGTTTTTGTGTCAGCAAAAAGCCTAGAACATGCTCCACTTTTCGAAGAGCTTTCCATCCCAAAATAGAGCGGGCGAGCTTAGCGATATTTTCAGCTTCTTTAACGTCTATTTTCAACCATTTTTTCGCTATCCGCGTCTGATAAACATAAAGACGCAGAAAAGATTGAACTCCAAAATTGAAATTACTTAAAGACTGCGGCTGCAAAGCATGGTTAATAAAGGCATCTATAAAATTCCGTCTTCTAACAGTTTCACAGACAAGCATGTGCGCCATCCTAACAGCATTCGCATCCTCTATTCCTAACTGTTTAACTGTTTTCGCCAAAGCCAAGCGTTCACTAAGCTTATGCATCTCCATCCAGCTTAGGCTCTCAATAGCTAATGTCCAAGCGTCCTTAAGCAACTTCGCTCACAATCCTTTACAAACGCGCGAGATGTAAATAAAATTAGAGGCTCTAACCTTACAGCACTTAAATGATTGCAGAAAAATAGAGGGGGGTAGGGTCAATAATTCAAGCTTTTTAAAGCATTAGTAAGAGATTTTAGTTGATACCGTCAATAAGTTAACTAGGTTAAGGCTGAATGGCACAGAAGCGTTTAGACGAATTCTCTCATATAGAAACCCAAATTTCAAAAGAAAAAAAAGCGGAAGCCTTACCCTTCACAGACGAAGCCATAATAAAAGAAAAACGAAAAGAAACATTCCCACCCCTTGCAGGGGAAAATCTACCACCCTCTTACTTTGTTTCAGCAACCTACGACGGCAAAACCAGAAAAGCCCTAATCAAACTTTACGAGCCTACTTCAGGAAAAATCTACTTCTGGTATGACAATACTGGACATCAACCCTACTGTCTCACAAACCTTTCACCCTATGAACTGGAAAAAATAGACCGTCTAATGCGGCATCCGGGCTTTGATCATTTCGAAATGGTGGAAAAAATAGACCCACTGTCAGATAGAAAGGTTAAAGTGACAAAAATTGTGGCAAAAGACCCGCTGGCAATTGGAGGCCGTGCAAGGGGATGCATAAGAGACATAATCCCCGAAGATTTTCCAAAAGTCGCTGATACACCCATCTCTCCTGAGCAGATTAAAGTTTGGGAATCACGAATAAAATATTATCAGTCTTACATTTATGATAGAAGACTTTTGCCTGGAATGATCTACAAAGTTAAAAATGGCGACCTTGTCCCCGTGAACTTCGAAAAAGCAGAGAAAATGGTTGCCGAAATGGAGAAAATTTTTGACGATGCCACCAGCGAAGAGTTGCAGCACATCAAGGAATGGGCTAGACTTTTAGAGTATCCAGCACCAAAATTTCACCGAGTAGCCCTAGACATAGAAGTTTATTCGCCAATTCCAACAAGAATGCCCGACCCACGCGAAGCCGCCTACCAAATCGTCTGCGTCTCACTCTACGGCTCTGATGGAAAGAAACAAGTTTTGCTTTTAAAGAGAGAAGGAATCCGTGAAGGAAACGAAAAACTCCCTCCAGACGTGAATCTGGAATATTTTGATTCAGAAGAGAAACTTATCAAAGCCGTTTTTGAAGCCTTGTGGCACTATCCTTTTGTTATAACATTCAACGGAGACGATTTTGATTTACGCTACCTAACACACAGAGCCTTAAACCTCGGCGTTAAAAGAGACGAAATCCCTATAGAAGTCGGTAGACGCGTGTGCCTGCTAAAATACGGCGTTCACATTGACTTATACAAGTTTTTCTTCAATCGCTCCATCCAAATATACGCTTTCAACAATCGTTATAGGGATGTGGCGCTTGATGATGTTGGCAGAGCCTTAATTGGACTGGAGAAGATTAGGCTAGAAAAAACTCTTGGTGAATTAACCTACACAGAACTTGCCAAATACTGTTTCAGAGACGCAGAGATAACCTTCAAACTCACCGATTTCGAAGACGAGCTTGTCATGAAACTTATCCTCGTCCTAGCTAGAATCAGCAGCATGCCCATGGAAGATGTAAGCCGCCAAGGAGTTTCCAGATGGATAAGAAACTTCATGCACCGCGAACACCGCAGAAAAAACATGCTCATACCAAACGCTGAAGACATACTGGCCACAAAAGGCAAAACAGCCACTAAAGCAATAATAAAAGGCAAAAAATACAAAGGCGCCATAGTTGTGGAACCCGTACCCGGCGTACATTTCAACGTTTCAGTAATGGACTTCCCCAGCCTATACCCCTCAATAATAAAAGTATGGAACCTAGGTTACCAATCCATATTATGCCCACACCCAGAATGCCGAAAAAACCTCGTGCCAGACACACCCCACTGGGTCTGCACCAAAAAACGCGCGTTAGAAAGCCTTCTAATAGGCTCCCTAAGAGACCTACGCGTAAAATGGTACAAGCCAAAATCAAAAGACAAAACCTTACCAGCAGAACTTCGAAGCTGGTACAACATCATACAAGGCGCCCTAAAAGTAATATTAAACGCAAGCTACGGCGTTTTCGGAGCCGAATCCTTCGACCTTTACTGTCCTCCAGTGGCAGAAGCAACAGCCGCCATAGGACGCCACTCTATAACCCAGATACTTAACCAAGCAAAAAATCTTGGAATACAAGTACTCTACGGAGACACAGACAGCATATTCCTCAAAAACCCTTCAAAAGAACAAATAGAAAAGCTATCTCAATGGACCGAGCGCGAGTTGAAAATGAGTTTAGATGTGGACAAGGTCTATCGATACGCGGTTTTCAGTCAAAGAAAGAAAAACTATCTCGGAGTTTTAGAAGACGGCAGCGTTGACGTGAAAGGTTTAACGGGAAAAAAGAGGCATATTCCGCTATTTATTAAGAAAGCTTTTGACAGAATGAAAGAAAGACTGGCCATGGTAAAAACTCCAGCAGACTTCGAAAAGGCAAAGAAGGACATAGCTGAAATCGTCCGCGACTGCTACATTCGGCTAAAACGAAGAGAATGGGAAAGCATAGAAGAACTAGCCTTTAACGTAGTGTTAGGAGAAGCGCCAGAACATTACGTAAAGACAACACCTCAGCATGTGAAAGCTGCAAGAATTCTAGAAGAAAAGGGAATGGAATTGAAAGCCGGCGACCTAATAAGCTTTGTAAAAGTAACCAAAGAACCCCACGTTAAACCAGTGGAACTGGCAACAAAAAACGAAATCGATGTAGACAAATACATAGCCTACTTACACTCAACCTTCGACCAAGTTCTAGACGCGCTAGGCTTAGATTTTGACGAAATAATAGGGTTGACAAAACTGGAAAGATTCATGTAAGCAAATCCTTCAGTTTTCTGCAACCTTTAATCCTCTAGATTTCAAGGGTTCAATGATGTTTGGCTTACTTAAAATCGTTAACAATACATAGCCAATCACCGCTATTGCCACCAGACTACTTACGGTGATACTGATTATACTTGCAACCAGTATAGGCCAGCTTGAAGGAAAACCGAAGCCAAAAATGTCTGAAGGAGGTCCAAAGATTATCCAGATATAACTACCCACAATTATGCCGATAATAGCTGAACCTAAAATACACCCCACTAATCGCCTATTTCTAAACAAATAAATCACAGTAGCTGCTATCAAATTCGCAATAGGCCCAAAGGCCACGTCATAAACTCCGTGTGATAATGAAGCCGAAGTGTAAGCGTTGCTGACAAAACATCCTATGGTAACTCCGATAATTGTCGGCAAGCCGAAAAGCGCTGAAAGAGGAATTAAACAATCAGCAATACGCAGTTGAATACTTGCCGCTGCACTTAAACCTTGAACAATAACCATCACTGCATACAAAGCTGCAAAAACAGCGGTTAAAGCCAAATCTTTACTATCAAACTTCAATTTTACACCTCCTACACCGGGGTTTTTATGGCGGAACGGGTGGAGGTCCACTCACCCGCCAAACACGTCCATAAGAAAAACTAAAACTATTAAAATATTGCGGAAAATTACGAGGTTGGAGTGCTTACTTTCTCTTCACTTACCTCCTCTACAGCACCAACTTGCATAGTTACAGTTTCCTCGGGTTCTACTGTTTCTTCTTCAACTTCCTTCTTCGCACTTACCTCTTCGATCGGAATTTCTCTTTGAGAGAACAGCAGATCCTGAGGAGGAGGAGGTGTGTTTAGAAAAGTTGACATCAAATACATGGCTGTGAACGCATGTTGGTAAATCTTTTGGAAGATATAGGGCACTTTTGTTTCAGGATCTGTTTCTAACATTTTACTTATTTCAGTTTCTTTACCATTTAATGTGGCGGTGCCTTCAACTTCAAACTTAACAATGTTCGGTTTAGTGGTTAAATACAAACTAAAAGCAACAACAACCCTCTGACTTTTGCGTTCTTTCTCTTCCAGCTTTGCCTTCACGTCAAAATTAACAGTTCCAACACCACTGCTTTTAAAATCCAGTCGAACACCTAACAAACTGGTGATTTCTACCTTAACTGAAACGTTGGGAAGATGCAAAGCTGGCAAATAACTTTTTCCCCACTTTAACCATTCATGTTAGAGTGCACTCTCTAATCTTTCATGCTAAGCCTCGGCTAAAACTGATTTTTGCCTTTTGTGTGTAACATCGCAACACATACACATGAAAAATAAACTAGAGAGCAAACACCGCGACAAGAGTTGAAAAAGCTACCAATAAAGAAATAATCAAAACAGTCTGCCGTTCTGTCATAGGACGATAATAAGTAATCAAGGTGATCAAACTTCGCCTATGATCAGAAGACAACTTTTTACCATCAAAGTAGACGTTCGCCTTCTTCCTGAAAAGGAAAAAAGTTAACAAAATCAGCGAAGAATTGAAAATATAAGGCAGTATTGAAATTATCAAAGCCGATTTAACATCGGAAATTATTGCAAAAGCTGCAATTGTCATTCCAACAGCGAAAGACCCGCTATTTCCAACAAAAATTTTACCTCTAAAATTTAAAAAGGCAAGTATAAGCCACACAATCAGCGGGACATACAGCAGTATCGCGTTCTCGCCGGAAATGCTCATTAAACCCACTAAAACAATAGCTGGACAAATAGTCTCTAGACCATTGAGCCCGCCCAATTGATTTATGGTATTAGTGGTTACTGTTACAATTAGAGGGATAACTAGAAAATAGTAGTAATCTCCGAACTGTATGCTCCCCAAAAGGGGAAGAGTTATTGATGTTCGCAGTCCAAGATTCTTGGCCAAAGTAATCAACGGAACAGAAGCCACAAGCGGAAGAAACGCCTTATAACGCCACCGTAAATCCATCCAATCATCTAACAAGCCCATGAAACCTCCGAACAAGACGCAAACAGCTAACGTTAAAGCAGAAGAAATATTGTTAGATGCGGGTGGTTGATTAAAATGGTACAAAGCAAAAAGGTATGTAGTGCTAACAAGCACGTAGATTACGCCTAAACCATTAGGAATTAACGGTTTGTTTGGCTTATGATAGTCAGGAACTTTTGGAAACAAAGCATCGCTCCCTAAGAATCTGGATAGTTAATTTTGTAAAGACACACTAATGGTATGACGCCTCCATAAGAGTCTCCTGCAGATCTGTCCAAACCAGCAATAAATTCTTCTTCAAAATACTGCAGAACTTGCGATTTAGGTTTCTCTTGGTTAACTTCCAACCATCGCTCTCTTGCATAGTTCATAAGCTTGTATATGGTAGAATTTTGTCCTATAGGGTTCGGTATTTGTTTCTCATTTCTGTCATATCGGCCATTATTATTTTCATCTACAAAATCCCATCCAAGAGTCAAATTTCCAAAAGGCTTCTCGTCAACCCACATCGAATCGGCATCAATTATCTTCTCTACGTTCACAAAACGATCTTTGTCATTGCCGGAAATTCTTGCCATCCAAGCCCATTTTCCTTCGTCTCCTGCACCAAACCAGTTTCCATCAGTGTCAATAGTCGTATAGACAAGGATATATTTGGCATTATACCGTTTCAACATCTCCACAGAAAGTGTTTCATTAGCCATAAAAATGAAACCTATATTCTCTATCTGAGTGCTATTCCATGTACCGTTGTCGGCAAGCGAAGTAACATTTCCAAGCATTGAAAGCCAATACCCATAGTCCCACCAGCTACAAACAACCTTTTCGCTTATGGGCTTAGAACCAAAGTTGCTTTTCAAATAATCCAACATGTCTAACCATTCGCTTACTGGTTTGCTTGGAATTATTGGAAGGCTTGCTGCAGTGATGGTTACTGGGGAATAGGCTTGAGAGTAAACTCTGGGCATGCCGCCTGACTGTGGGGAAATAACAAAGTTTGTCATTAAAATGATGAATATAAGAAAGATGGCGCCTCCGTTGAACTCTTTTCCCACGGTCTCTAAGCCATACTTCTTTTTTGCGAAAATTTTCGGTGGTTCCTTTAATAAAGTAACAAAGGGTTTTAAGATTCCAATAACGCCTATGGAAGCTAAAAGGCTGAAAGCTGGAGCCAAAAGAACAAGCAAACGTACCATAGAACAAGCAAAGTAGAGGGATGTGATTCCCCAAAGTAACAGAAATAAATTCTTGTTGTTAAGATTCCTTAAGACAAAGAAGAAACCTGAAATAAAGAATATTATGCCTATCCCTAAGTCAAAGTAAATTGAGCTCCAAGACGATATTCTATGCTCGGCGACAGACTCTATAAGAGGAGAGGCTTCTCGTGCAAAAGGATTAATAACCGAGATGAACTTTCCAGCTATGCCTCGCATGTATCCAAACTGCCAAAGCAAAGCAAAACCGCCAATAAGAATCCCTAAAAGAATAATAAGTGAAGTAAGTCTCCACTTAGGTGACTCCAAATTTGAAAAAACTTCTTTAAAACAAAGTAATATGAAGATTGCTGCTATTGGAATCACAGCGGATGTTATAAGGTATGATGTAGAAAGTTTAGGCTCATTTATTGCGATGAATAACCCTAATCCGAAGATTAAGCTATAAGATAGCAAAAGGTGTCGATTATACCTATTTAACAATATAAGCACGAAAACAAAAATGGCAGTAATACCGATTGGGTATAAAGCTGCCCCCCATCCTATACAGAAATAGCCTAAAGTCAGGCCAGCTGCAAGAGAATATTTTATTTTTGAATTCAATGGCCTATTGTCTTCAATCGACCGCAAAAGGAAGATTACAAAGAAAAGGAGAGCTGCTATGCCTATTGTTTCGTCATCAAAAAAACCAACAGACGTTCGCTGAATGTAAGAAGGGCTTAAAGCTAGAAAAAGGGCGCTTAAAAGTCCAACGGGTGTTCCTCCAATATCTTTTCCTAGGAAGAAAATTGCTAGGCAAGCAAATGCGCCCATTATGGCTGGGAATAATGCGCAGAAGTTCATTAATGTTATCGGAACGCCTAACCATGAAATTATTTGATATAGAAACGCTGCTGTAAGCGGTAAGCCTACATAAGATTTCGTTAATACGTTGACTCCTTGAGGATACCAGCTTCGATAGTCAATCCAGTTTTTGTGTTGCCAATTCCAGAAGTCAAACCCGTTTTTTAATATGAACTCCGTAAAGCGATATTGATGGTATGGGTCAAACTCGGAAAGGTGTAGAGAACCAGTTTCTATTTCCCAGCGCAGTGGGAAGATGCGTATCATGAAGGCTATGAAAAGTATCAAGATTAGGGCTGAAAAAGTGAGTATTGAACTGTGGCTGATTTGTATTCGAAGCTTTTCCATTTTTTTAAAACTGGTCATAACCTTTTCTTTTGATAGGCGGTCTTTAATCCCCATTCCAGTTCATCTCTTCCTAGACAGATTGTGAAGCCTTTTATTTCCCTTGTGGTTAAAGAACATTTTCTTTTATAGTTTCCGCTTATAACCATACTTGTCAGAGTCGTAAAATGGGAACTTAACGATTTTTCCCTTCGCTAGTCTGTCCCTAATTTTGACATTTACAAGATTTCCTTCTTGTGCTTGTGATAGCTGGATATATCCCATGCCTATGCCACATTTAAGCAGTGGCGAAAATGTTCCACTCGTTATATATCCGATTTTGTCGTTTTCATTAGTGTAGATTTCAAAGCCTTTCCGTGGTATTCCCGGGTCTATCATTTGTATTCCAACGCGTTTACGCTTAATTCCTTCTTCCTTCTGTTTCAGCAAGGCTTCTTTTCCTATGAATTTGTCTTTTTGAAATTTCACTACAAAGCTTAAAGCAGCTTCTAAAGGCGTCGTGTTTTCATCTATGTCGTTTCCATAAAGACACATGCCTGCCTCTAGCCTCAAGGTGTCTCTTGCACCTAAGCCGCATGGTTCTATTTCAAAAGTTTTACCAGCCTCTAGGATGTTGTTCCATATTTTTATTGCATTGTCTGGTTTAGTTAATGGGGCGTTCCATACGAAGATTTCAAATCCGTCTTCTCCCGTATAGCCCGTTCTGGAAATGAAAACTTCAACGTCTCCTATACGTGTGGTTCCACATTTGAAGCGCCCTATTTTGCTTAGGTCTTCTGTGGAAATTGACTGCAGCGTTTTTTCTGCATGGGGACCTTGAACCGCTAGCATTGCAACGTTATCTGAGATTTCTTCTATTTTCACAGAGAATCCTTGAGAGTTTTTTACAAGCCAGTTGTAATCCTTTTCTCTGTTGGTTGCGTTGGAAACAAACATGAACTTTTCTTCTTCTAGGCGGTATATAACAAAATCATCGATGATACCGCCGTTTTCATTGCACATAACCGAATACTGGGCGCTGTTTGGTGTAAGTTTTGAAACATCGTTTGTTATTACATAATTTAGAAAATGCTCCGCGTCTTTACCCCTTACTATGATTCTTCCCATGTGGGAGATGTCGAAAACGCCGACGCTTTTTCTAACAGCTAAATGTTCGGGTATCACTCCTTTATACCATAAAGGCATTTCAAAATTAGCAAATATCGTCATTTTTGCGGTTTTCTTGTGCACTTCGTAAAGTTGTGTCCGCCGCGTTTTTTCCATAAGCCTAACACCTATCTTATCGGTTTTACTTCCACGTCAATAGGAATTAACGAAAGCTTCTTGCCACAGTTTGGACATTTTCCGTTATGTTTGTGAAGAATTTCGTCTGGAGGTTTAAGATCCGCTCCTTCATATAAAATATAACCACATTGTTGACAGATAATGCGTTGAGGCAAGTGATGCACCACATTGAATAGAATTACATTGCGATATATTTATTGGTTACTAGTTAAACTTTGCATTTATGCTTTGATACGGAAGCCTTTAATTTCAGAATAAATTTAATTGAAAGGAAAGATTCCTCATATATTCGCTTGGTTCGTGTTGCCATGGGAAAATACACGTTGGTTGTAACAGAAAAGCCAGATGCCGCTCAAAGGATAGCTTCAGCTTTAGATTCGAAGGGAAAAGCTAAGAAAATGGAAGAGAATGGAGTACCATATTACGTGGCGAAAAGAGATAAGGAAATAGTTGTTGTTCCCGCCTTGGGACACTTGTATACTGTGGCGGGAGAAAGAAGCGGAAGAAACTACTATCCTGTTTTCAATTTTAAATGGGTTCCAAGATACGCTGCAGAAAGAGGAGCCAAACAGATTCGAACATGGATAGAAACAATTTCAAAACTGGCAGAGAATGCTGACATGTTTATTGATGCATGCGATTATGACATCGAAGGAAGCATCATCGGATACTGCATACTAAAATACGCTTGTGGAAACAAAGAAAACGCTTCTAAAAGAATGAAATATTCCACTCTCACCAAAGGAGAACTAGAAAAGTCATACGCTGAACTTTTGCCACGCTTAGATTTTGCATTAATAGAAGCTGGACGTGCTAGACACGAGGTTGACTGGCTTTATGGAGTAAACCTGTCCAGAGCCTTAACAATATCGGCGAGAGACTGGAGCGGGAAATACGCTACATTAAGCACTGGAAGAGTGCAAGGTCCAACCCTCAAGTTTTTAGTAGCAAGAGAAAAGGCGATTAGATGTTTTGTGCCAACGCCTTATTGGAGCATAAAGGCTGAAGTGAAGATAGCTGGTTCGATTTTTGAAGCGGAATACGAAAAGCCGATTATAGAAACTAAAAAAGAAGCGGATGCCACGATTAAGGCTTGCAAAGGAAAAGACGGTGAGATAGAGAAAATTGCTGTCAAAAAGTTCCGGCAAATGCCGCCTACACCTTTCGACTTAGGAGCTTTACAAAGCGAAGCTTACGGTCTTTTCGGCTACACACCCATGCGAACATCCAATATTGCCCAACGCCTCTACCTTGAAGCCCTAATTTCTTATCCGAGAACCAGTAGCCAAAAACTTCCTCCATCCATAAATTATAAGGCGATATTAAAAAACCTAAGCAAAGTTTCTGGATACAAGAAACTTACAGCAGAACTTCTAGCAAAAAAAGAACTAAAACCAAACGAGGGTAAAAAAGAAGACCCCGCACACCCAGCAATTTACCCTACTGGAAACCTTCCAGAGAGAGAACTGGATGATTCTGAAAGGAAAGTCTGGGACCTGGTAATTCGAAGGTTTATGGCAGTATTTGGCGAACCAGCCGTAAGGCAAAGCATGAAAGTATACATTAACGTAAATGGGCATCGTTTCCACCTTAGAGGAAGACAAACCTTAGAAGAGGGGTGGCTGCGCTTTTACGGGCCTTACGTGAGATCAGAAGAAGTTTTATTACCACCGATAAAAGAAGGCCAAACAGTGACTGTGAAGAGAGTTATTTTGGAAGATAAATTTACTAAACCACCACCGCGATATAATCCTGGTAGTCTTCTTAAAAGAATGGAAGAAGCTGAAATAGGAACAAAAGCAACGAGAGCGGGAATTATACAAACCTTATATGACAGAAAATATATCCGCGAGGAGCGAATGATTGTAACGGATTTAGGCTTTGAAGTTCTAGAAGTTTTGGAAAAGCATTGTCCAGCAGTTGTTTCTATAAAGTTAACAAGAGAGCTTGAGGAAAGAATGAACAAAATCCAATTGAATAGTGAGAAGCGAGAAAACATTCTGGTAAATGCTGTTGAAATCCTTAAGCCTGTTGTGGAAAAACTAAAAGAAAATGAAAAAGTGATAGGAGAACAGTTAAGCAAAGCAATAAAAAGGGCAAGGATAGAGGAAAGAACCATTGGAACATGCCCGGTCTGCAAAACAGGAAAACTTATGATATTATATTCTAGAAAAACGGGTAAACGCTTCATAGGCTGCACAAACTACTTCAAAAACCTATGCAAAACTTCCTTTCCACTACCACAAAGAGGAACCGTAAGGCCCACTGGAAGAAATTGTCGGAGATGCAACTGGCCCACGGTTCGGGTTAAAATTAAGGGAAGACGACCATGGACCCTTTGTTTTAACCCTGACTGCCCATTAAAAGAAGAGAGGAGGAAAAGCGATTGAAATGTAATGTTTGCGATAGAGAAGCTGTTGAGAAAGGATTTTGCGAGTTACACAAGAAAGCCTACGAGAGCATTGTTAAAAAGTATGATGCGTGGAAGAAAGCTCTAGAAATTTCTTGGAAAGAGTATTTAAGAGAGATTGTTAAGAATCCATTAACAGGTGAGTGGGCCAGAGAAGTGGCGGAACACCTGATAAAAAGTGGAGCGAAATTAGATGTCTAAAAAATTTAAACGAAAAGCGTCGTCCGTGTCTTTTTCCATAAGCAAGCTATTTGAAAGGGTTTCAAAAGCAAGACCTTCTGCTCTCATTTCTTCAATGATTATTATTGCTATAGCCATCTTTTTGTTCAGTGGAGGTTTGTATAACCTTGCTGTTAGGCCTCTTCCATCCTTCTATTCTAGAGAATTTGGTTTCCTCTTCCTCTATCCAAGATTATCTGAACAGTTCATAACAGACAGCATGATTTCGGCTATTCTCTATGCTCTCGGCGTAATCGGGTTAATCGTTATGTACCAGAGCACAAAGTATGCTTATAAGCCAAGACAAGCTTACCTAATGTTTCTAGTAGGAGCCGGCTTGTTATTATTGGCTTACATCTATTTAGAAGCTACTATTCGCATTAAAATGGGCTGAATAGAATTACCAAGGATTGCTTTTTAACCCTGCCTTGTACGCAGCATAATTCGTTAAAACATGTAAAGGCATGGTTATAATTAGTACAGCGATGATAAGTTCCAGAGAAATAATCGGCATATAAAAAATTGATGCAAAAACAATTGCTCCGATTATGAAATCTACTTGGTCGATAATGGGTAACAAGTCTCCAGGTTTAAGTCCCAATCTTCTTTTTAAAAAAGCCCCAATTAAATCACCTACTAAGGCTCCGAGAGACAATACAAAACCAAAATAGAACGAATATTCTTTGAAGAAAAAGCTTTCCACTATTCCCACGACTGTTCCAACAGTAAGTCCAAAGAAAAAACCTCTAAATGTTTTATTTTTCCCAAATACTGGCTTTTCATCAAAAAAGTTTTTCCCAAAATCCAGCGGGAGTCCTCCACCGGCAAGCACTGGAATGGCGTTTGCGCAGTATGCTGGGAAAATGAATTTTATCGCTTCAAGGAATATCATGATATCCATTTGTCGCACCAAACTACGAAGTTAAATGCTCGCAAAGTCCTTTTTCTCCTATTCTTAAAAACCAAGTTGTATGTTGTGTAGTGTAGGGTGTTTTTTCTAATGTTGCTTTAATAACTTGTGGTTTTTCAGTTGGTTTCATAGCAATAATTATTTCTGCCCAAAATTTTAAAACTCTGGTGGCTACTGGCTCTACGCTTACGTAGGTTTCGTTGAAAACACTTCTAACCTGGCTTGTCATTAGAACTGCAATTTTGTGTGTTTTAGCAATTTGTGCCAGCAACGCAAGTTGCCTATTTAATTCCCGGTTTAGTTCAAAAGTTTTTTTGGGAGACTCAGCTATTTTTGCGCGATAAAGAGAAGTCATGGTGTCGACAACTACAAGCCCAAACCTTTCAGTCAAATACTCTGCCAATCCATCTATAACTAGCGTTTGCTCTTCAAAATTTTTGGGCCGCATCAAAAATATCAACTCCGCAGTTTCTTCAAATTTTCCAGACGCTATTTGAGCCAATCTTTTAGTATAGAATGTTGCGTCGCAATCAATAAACAATGTTTTATGGCCTTGTCTTGCACAGTTCACAGCACATTGGATAGCCATTGTTGTTTTTCCGGTTTCCGGTTCCCCGTATATTAAGCTGAGGCTTCCGCTTGAGAAACCACCATTTAACGCTTTATCTATAAATTTGCATCCCGTTGGAATTTTCTGTACCACATTCACGCACATCAACGAATATAAACTACGAAATTAATATTTTGCTTTATACCTTAAAATCTATTCAGGAAAGGAAAATACACAGTATGAAAGCACAAATTGCCGTTGCAACAGTTTCAGGAAAAGCCTATTACCTGATTGTAAATGCGTTGAAAAGCAAAAATGTACCTTTTTTGAGTGTAATACCAAAGGAAAATGTTCCAGCAGAGATTAAAGTTGTAATAACTACAGAAAAAGAAAAAGAGCAAATAAAACATGAGCAAATTCTAGTTTACAAAGAAGGAACAGACCCTGCATCGCTGGTAAATGAGGCCTTGCAGATTATTCAAGGAAAAGAGGCCTACGAAAAAATTGTTATTGGAGTGGATCCAGGAGAAGTTGTTGGGTTAGCTGTTTTAGCTGATGGAAAAGTTCTTCAAACAGAAAACTGTTTTAGCATAGAAGAGACATTAGATAAGATAAGTAGTATGTTAAAGAAAATGGAGAAAACTCCGGCAAAACTCGTTTCAGTTAAGGTAGGAGATGGCGTTCCAACCTACAAAGAACGTTTATTACAAGAACTAGATAGCATATTACCTTCTAATGTAATATTGGAAAGTGTAAGCGAGGCTGGAACAAATCGGCATTTAAATCAAACTAAGCATAGAAGAGGGTTAAGAGACATTTTTTCAGCTATAAGAATTGCTGGACGTGAAGGAAACAAATTCAAGAGGAGAAAAACCGATGAACAAAACGGTTGATGCAGAAAAAACCTTGCTGGTTGATGGCCCGGCTTCTGTAATTGTTACTTCTGGAAGTGTGGAAGTTTTTGGTTTATTAGCCAATGTAAAGAATAAGATAGTGATACGTGAAGGAAAACGGTTGCCTTTTGTGGTTAAGGAGAAAGCCACCTTTGAGATTTCGATGGGAGAAGGGGCAAATGCAGAAGAAGTGGATGGCGACACTATTCCACATTCGTGGGCTATGGCTCTTGAAGAACTTTTAAAAATTGAAACGCGACCAGTTGTTGCCATAGTGCTTGGGCCAATTGACTCTGGAAAAACAAGTTTTTGCACCTACTTAACAAACAAACTGTTGAGCGGAAATAACAAGGTTGCAGTTCTTGACGGCGACCTAGGTCAGTCTGATATTGGACCGCCGTGTACCGTGGCCTATGCTTTTGTTACAAAGCCCATAGCTGACCTATTCTCTCTCGAAGCAAAAAACGCCTTTTTTGTAGGTGTAACTTCGCCAAGTAACGCGCAGGAAAAAGTAATTGAAGGATTAGTTCTGTTAAAAAAGGAAATTTTAGAGAGAGGTTCTGACTTTGTTATTGTGAATACTGACGGGTGGGTTGAGGGAGAAGACGCCATCAGCTATAAAGTTCAGCTTGTTGAGAAGCTTAACCCAGAGATAATTTTTGTTATTCAGCAAAATGGCGAATTAACACCATTGTTAAACGCTTTGAAAGGTTTAAAACCAGTTTTAGTTGAATCTCCATCAGCCATAAAACAGAGAAGTAGAGAAAAACGAAAAAATCTACGCGAATTAGGTTATATAAAATATTTGAAAAACGCAAAAGTGCAGTCCATTCCGTGGAACTGGCTGAAAATCGAGGGAAACGAGCTTTTCAGCTCTTACAAAACATATGAAGACATTAAAAGAGCGAGGGAAATTTATAGCCTTCTGAGAATGAAACCACTATTTTTCAGTGAACAGAAAGATAAAATCTTCATAGTTATCGGCAGAAATCGGTGGATAAACAAGGATAACATAGAAAAAGTTGAGAATTACACAAAAAAGAAAGTTATACTTGTTAGGAAAGGCGAAGAAGAAGGTTTACTAATGGCTTTATACAATTCTGACAAAAAATTTCTTGGAATAGGTGTCTTACAAGAAGCAGATTATCGGAAAAAGTTTTTGAAGATTTTAACCCCTGTTTCCGGAGAAATTGCAACAGTCATCCTTGGAAAAGTGAAACTTGATAAAAACTTTAAAGAAATACCAGTCTTTGCAGAAGAGGAAATTTGACACTAAAGACGTTAAAATTCCATTATGCTATCTTTTAGAAGGACAAACCACATTTAACGGGCATTCGCGGCATAATGGGTTTCTCGCTCTACAATATTTTCTGCCTAAGGCAATAAGCAATATGTGAACTGCTAAATAATCTTTGGAAGGATAAAGCCGTTGAAGAGAAGTGCGAACTGTCTCGTAATCTCCAGTTTTAGGCGCAAGACCTAATCTTTTTGCTACACGGTTAACATGAGTGTCAACGGGAATTGTTGGCTTTTCAGAAGCAAAAAGCAATACAACATCAGCTGTTTTTGGTCCAACTCCTGGAAATTCCATAAGTGTTTTTCTTGCCTTTTCGAAAGGCAAAGACAGAACTGAGCTCAAGTTTCCGCCAAATTTTTCGTGAATTATTTGTGAGACTTGCTTTATTGTTCTAGCTTTATTTCGAAATAGTCCAGCTACTTTTAAACATTCTTCGATTTCGCTTGTTTCTGCATTCGCTAAAACTTCGGGAGTAATTTTAAAGCGATTCGAAAGGTTTTCGAAGGCTTTTGCCGTGTTTTTGCTAGCTGTATTTTGCGAAATTATTGTGACAATTAAAGTTTCGAAGGGGTCTCTACTTGATTTTGCCCACTTTGGAAGAGAGAAATTTTCCTTTAATATTTGCAAGATTTTTTCAGCTTTTTTCTTTACCATTCTGTTTATTCACCTTTTGAAAATGATAAATAGTGAATAACAATGCTATAAATAAACAACGGAGACTCCATAATGGAACGAGCAAGAATCGTTAAAGAGGAAATAATCGAACAAAGCAAACATTTCCTCGCAGTATATTTAGAGACGAAAAATGCTTGTTTAGCTCTTTTAAGCGAAAGAGAAGACAGACTCGGAACCTTGGCAATCGCTGTTCCAAAACCAAAAGACATGCTGGGACCTCCATCGTCCTCAATTCTTTTAGGAGATAAAAATGCGATTTCAGCTCGAATGTTTGCAGAGTATTTAGCTTCAAAAAAACAAAAAATATGTTTAGTTTCAGTTTATCTCGAAACAATGGAAGAAATTGAAGCACAGTCAATCTTTATGAAACTTATTGAAAAAACCCTTCACGCAAAGCAAGAAAAGGAAGGTGCAACAGCATGAGTTTAAGAAGTTTTTTAAAGCAGATGAAAAAGCAAAAGCAAGTGCTAAACATAAAAGACGAGTTATCAACGAGATTTGAAATTCCGTTTGTAATGAAAAAATTTGACAGTCAAGGATTGATACTTGTATTTGAGAAGGTTAAGGGTTATAAAACCAAGATTGTTGCTAATGTTTGCGGTACCCGAGAGAGACTCTGCGCGGCACTTAACGTTTCAAAAGATGAGCTTTACAGAAAACTTCTGGAGGCTTGGCGTTCACCGGAAAAACCAAAAATTGTTGGAGATGGCAAAGTTAAGGCTGTTAAAGAGAAAGATTTGTCGCGAATCCCTATTTTGACTCATTTTGAAAATGACGCTGGACCGTATATTACTTCAGCAGTTGTCTACGCGAAGAGCAATGATGGAAAAGTTGAGAATGTTTCTGTGCATCGCCTTCAAGTTTTAGATGAAAAACATTTAGCAATCCGCCTTGTTCCACGGCACTTGTTTAAACTTTGGCAAACAGCAAAAGAAGAAGGAAAAGACTTGGACGTATCGATTTCTATAGGTGTTCATCCCGCAGTTTTGTTAGCAGCTTCTTCTCCTGTTCCTTTCGGCGTTAATGAATTTGAAATTGCAAACACGTTGATGGATGGCGAGTTATGCTTGATAAAATGCGAAAACGTGGATGCTTATGCTCCAGCAGACGCTGAACTGGTCTTAGAGGGACGAATTTCTACGACTGAAGAAGTTGTGGAAGGTCCTTTTGTTGATATAACTGGGACATATGACATTGAAAGAAAGCAGCCTGTTGTGGAAATTTTAGGTGTTATGCATCGTGAGAATTATCTTTATCAAGCACTTTTGCCTTCAGGTGCAGAACATAGGCTTTTGATGGGTTTACCCCGTGAAGCCTTGATTTGGGAAGCTGTATCAAAGGTTGTGCCTAAAGTCCATGCTGTCAACCTTTCCGCAGGTGGAAGCGGATGGCTTCACGCCATTTTATCCATCGAAAAACAACTTGACGGCGACGGAAAAAACGCCTTGTTAGCTGCTTTTGCCGCCCATCCCAGCCTTAAACACGCAGTGGTCGTGGATGTAGACATTGATGTTTTTAATCCTTCTGATGTGGAATGGGCTATTGCCACCCGCTTTCAAGCGAACGAGGATCTAATTATAATAGAGAATGCGCGAGGCTCAACATTGGATTCTTCTGCTGATCAAGAAACTGGACTGACAACGAAAATGGGTTTGGATGCTACTATGCCGCTTACAAAGCCTAAAGAAAAGTTTGAAAAAGCGAAAATTCCTGCTAGTAAAAATGTTGAAACCTATTTATATAGGGGTTCGGAAAAATAGAAGGTCGGTGTCTTTGTTGTCAAGTGATGAGAAAGAGGAAGGTAGTTTGTCTTTAAAAGTTGAGGATGTTATGATTAAAGAGGTTATAACGATAGATGAAAACGCTAGTGTTAAAGAGGCAGCTGAAGTTATGAACAAGTTTGAAATAGGTTGTTTAATCGCCATTAGGGAAGGTAAAGCCATAGGCATAATCACTGAAAGAGACCTTTTAAAGAGAGTAGTTGCAGAGGCTAGAGATACCACTAAAACTAAGGTTAAGGATGTCATGTCAAGTCCATTGGTGGTTGTCGAACCTAACATGAATTTGGAGGAAGCCGTCAAGCTAATGTTTCAGATGAAAATTAAGAAACTGCCAGTGGTTGAGGGGAAACGTCTTGTAGGTTTAGTAAGCCTAACCGACATTGCACGTTTTCAACCTCAAATGATAAAAATATTAAAACAACTTGCCATGCGACAAGCCGCACCGAAGAGTATGAAAAAAGTCATCGACTACTACGTTGTTTAAACAATACCCCTTTTTCAAAATTTGACAAGCCTAAATGTTTTAGGAGAGACTCTGCTTAGAGAAGGTAAGGATTACCGAAAATGAAGAAGACTTTAGTGTTAAAAGTCAATCCGCGAAAACCAGAAAAAAAGAAAATTCGCGTAGCAGCTGAAATTATTAAAAATGGTGGCTTAGTAGCGTTTCCAACAGAAACGGTTTACGGTTTAGGAGCTGACGCCTTAAATCCAAAGGCTGTTTTAGCCCTTTTTAAGGCGAAAAAACGTCCTCTTGACAACCCGCCCATAGTTCACATAAGCGACGTAAAAGAGGTTTATAGGCTAGTGGAAGAGGTTCCGCCTAAAGCTGAAAAACTGATGGAAAATTTTTGGCCTGGCCCTCTCACCTTGATCTTTAGACGTTCAAAAATAGTTCCCGATGTAACGGTTGCTGGTTTGGACACTATTGCGATACGGATGCCTAAGCATAATGTTGCTTTAGCTTTGATTAGGGAAAGCGGCTGCCCAATATCGGCTCCAAGCGCCAATCTCGCTGGAAGACCAAGCCCAACCACAGCCCAACATGTTCTGGAAGACCTTGAAGGTCGGATAGACGCTGTTTTAGATGCAGGACCCACTAGGATTGGTGTGGAATCCACAGTTTTGGACTTAGCTGCTTATCCGCCGCAGATTCTTCGTCCAGGCGGAACACCTCTTGAAAAGTTAAGGAAATTTTTGGGTGAAGTTGAGTTTCATCCAATTGCAATTGCTGATAAAGAAGTTAGCGTTGAAAAAGTTCGTTCACCAGGTGTTAGGCATAAGCATTATGCTCCTAACGCAGAAGTAATTGTGGTGGAAGGAGAAGTTTCAGGAATTGTAGAGAAAGTGAAAGAGCTTGTAAAGTATTATGAAGAAAAAAGCGTCAAGGTTGGCGTTCTTGCTACGGACGAGACGGCAGGTTGCTATAGGGCTGATGTGGTTAAAAGCCTTGGAAGCAGAAAGAACTTAAAGGTTGTTGCGAAAAACTTGTTTAAGCTTTTAAGAGAGTTTGACAAAGAAGGCGTAGACGTGATAGTTGCTGAAGGAATACCTCTCAAAGGGCTTGGCGTAGCTGTTATGAATCGTTTGCGAAAAGCTTCTGGATACAAAATTGTGAAAGCAAACGCTTAGAAAGGTTTATATTTAAGTGTTTTTCCGTCTAATTTTGCTCGCATTACACAGAACTCTCAACATTCAGATTGTTGGGGGGTGATGTGTATGGCGGCTGTACCTTCAGCTGCATCTTCTGGAACAGTTCCAGTTTTAATATTGAAAGAAGGCACAAGTAGAACAACTGGAAAGGAAGCTCAAAGAAACAACATTATGGCTGCAAAGATAATAGCTGAAACCATAAAAACAACTCTTGGGCCTCGTGGAATGGATAAGATGCTTGTCAGCAGTTTCGGCGATGTTTCTATAACTAACGATGGTGCAACTATAATGAAAGAGCTTGACGTGCAGCACCCAGCAGCAAAAATGCTTGTGGAAGTTGCTAAGGCTCAAGACAATGAAGTGGGAGATGGAACAACAACGGCTGTGGTTTTAGCTGGAGAACTGCTGGCTAAGGCAGAAAACTTGCTTGACCAGAACATCCACCCCACCGTCATTATCGATGGATTTAAGAAAGCCAGCGAAGAAGCTCAAGAAATTCTGGAAAAAATGGCTATGCCTATAAGCTTGAATGATGAAGAACGGTTAATCGACGTTGCCATAACATCAATGGGAAGCAAAGGCATAACCGTTGCCAAGGAACACTTTGCTAAGCTGGCTGTTGAAGCTGTAAAGCAGGTAGCTGAAGAAAAAGATGGGAAAATTAAGGCTGACATCGACCTAATCAAGGTTCTGAAGAAGCATGGAAAAAGTTTGGATGAAACAGAGCTTGTTAAGGGTATGGTTATCGACAAGGAAGTGGCTCATCCACAGATGCCAAAACTCGTTAATAATGCCAAAATCGCTTTGCTCAATGCGAAGCTGGAAATTGAGAAGACAGAGTTTGACGCTAAAATAAACATTGAAAGCCCAGAGCAAATGAAGCTGTTCCTAGACGAAGAAGAACGTATGCTAAGAGAGATGGTTGACAAAATCGCAGAGGTAGGCGCTAACGTTGTCTTCTGCGAGAAGGGTATTGATGATGTTGCATTGCATTTCCTAGCTAAAAAGGGCATTTTAGCCGTTAAGAATGTCAGCAGCAGCGACATGGAGAAGTTGGCCAAAGCTACTGGTGGAAAAATAATGGCTAGCGTTAAAGACTTGACTGTTGCTGCTCTTGGAGAGGCAAAGGTTGTTGAAGAGGTTAAAATCGGCGAAGACAAGCTTGTTTACGTGCGTGAATGTAGGAACCCCAAGGCTGTAACCGTTGTAATTCGCGGTGGAACAGAACATGTTGTAGACGAAGCTGAACGTTCACTTCACGATGCCTTATGCGTTGTCAGAAACGCTATTGAGGACGGAAAAATTGTTCCAGGCGGTGGCGCTCCAGAGGCTGAAGTTGCTAGACACTTGCGAGACTATGCGGTTAAAGTTGGCGGACGCGAGCAACTGGCTATCGAAGCTTTTGCAGAAGCTGTGGAGTCTATTCCGCTAATTTTGGCTGAAAACGCTGGATTAGACCCCATTGACATTATGGTGGCTTTGAGAGCTAAACATGAAAGCACCGATACTCCCTCCTACGGAGTGGACGTATTCTCTGGAAAGGTCAGAGATATGCTGGAGCTGAAAGTTGTTGAACCATTGCGTGTAAAACAGCAGGTTATAAAGTCTGCTACCGAAGCTGCGAATATGATTTTGAAGATTGACGATTTGATTGCTGCCAAGGGTATAGAGAAAGAGAAAGAAAAGGAGAAGCCAAAAGAAGAGTTTGGCGGAGAGTACTAACCCACTAGACCTACCCCTCTTTTTTAATAATCCTTGCTGTGCCATCCTTTTCCACTTTCTTGACAAAAATATTATTAGCAAAACTTTCTAAATCCAAAGCTAAGCTGGTGTAGAACAGTGTCTAAGATTAGCTGGAAAGTTTTAGTTTTAGCCATTATTGTTGGAGTTTGTATAGGAGTGGCAACGGGTTTTATTTTTGAGCAGCCTCAAATGGGCATTCCGGGTAACAAGTTTTTTGGGTTTCCTCTTGTCTGGAGAATTAGCGAGATGGAAACTGGCACCGAGACTTATTCTTGTTTTGAGCTGGTTGTGGATTGTATATTTTGGATAGTAATAGTTCTGGTCATTGCTTTACTTGCAAAATTGTTGAAAAGTTAATGGAGGGAGATTTATGGAAAAGTCTGGTCGAAAAGATTGTCCTAACATTCAAGTAAATTTACAACATTGCACCTGCACGTATATTAGTTGTGAAAAGCGCGGAAAATGCTGCGAATGCATAAGATATCATAAAGAAAGAGGAGAACTGCCAGGATGCCTTTTCCCACCGGAAATCGAAAAAACGTATGATAGAACCATTGAAAAATTCGTGGAAATACACAAGCAGTGATTCGTTAACCTCTGCCGTATGTATTAATCGATAGATAACTAAATTAGTGAGAATTTTAGAATAATGTTTAGTTGGAGAGTGAAACAATGAATATTAAAGCTTACATTCTTTTCAAAGTTAATTCAGGTGCTGAAAAAGAAGTTTGTAAAAAAATTGTGGAATTTGACGAAGTTTTAACAGCAGACATAACCTACGGCGAATACGACGTTATCACAAAAGTTTCTGTTCCAGACTTAAAAGCGTTGGAGACTTTTACTACGGATAAAATTAGAAAGATTCCCAGCATACTCCTAACTTCAACAATGATAATAGCCCGCGAATATAAAGGGAAGAATGCTCGTCCAAAGAAATAAAGCGGCAGACACTATCCTAGCATGGGCATTTTAATTCCTTTTTCTTTGGCTATTCTCTGCGCTTTTTCATAACCAGCATCAGCATGCCTAACTATGGCTGTGCCGGGGTCTGTTGTCAAAACTGTTACTAAGCGTTTTTCCGCCTCTTTTGTGCCGTCAGCCACTAAGCACATGCCAGCATGTATGCTGTAGCCTATGCCCACTCCTCCTCCGTGATGAACACTTACCCAGGTGGCTCCACCCACAGCGTTAATTAAAGCGTTAAGAATAGGCCAGTCCGCTACGGCATCGCTTCCATCTTTCATGCCCTCGGTTTCACGGTTCGGCGAAGCGACGCTTCCTCCGTCTAGGTGGTCGCGTCCAATCCATATTGGACCGCTAAGCTTTCCGCTGGCAACCATGTCATTCATCATTTTTCCGAAACGTGCTCTTTCGCCGAAACCAAGCCAACAAACCCTAGCGGGTAACCCTTGAAACTTAACGTGTTCTTTCGCTTTTCTTATCCAGCGGCATAGTTCCGTGTTGTAAGAGAATTCTTTCAATATGACATCGTCTAAGGTGTAGATGTCTTCTGGATTACCAACGAGAGAAGTCCAACGGAAAGGTCCTCGTCCCTCGCAAAACATGGGTCTAATATAGCGTGGGACGAATCCTGGATAGGCAAAGGCTTCTTTAAATCCTGCGTTATATGCTTGCTGTCGTAGGTTGTTGCCGTATTCGAAGGTTATGGCGCCTTTCTGCATCATTTTAACCATGGTTTCTACTTGAAGGCGCATGCTTTCGCTGGCACGGCGCATGTATTCTTGGGGGTCATTTTTTCTAAGTTCGTCCGCTTCTTCCTTAGATAAACCAGCGGGGTAATAACCGTTTAATGGGTCATGGGCGGAAGTCTGGTCTGTTAGAATGTCTGGAATTATGCCTTTTCTTAAAAGTTCAGGATGCACTTCTGCAGCGTTTCCAAGGAGTCCTATGCTTCGAGGTATTCCTTCCCTTTTTGCTTCTAAAGCCAGTTTAACAGCTTCATCTAAATCGTCAGTCCACGTTTCCAAATACTTATGTTTGATTCTTCTTTCAATAGCTCGCCTATCGATTTCCACAACCAAAGCCACACCATCGTTCATGGTTACAGCCAAGGGTTGTGCCCCGCCCATTTCACCTAAACCAGCAGTTAGAACAAGACGCCCTCGTAGGGAACCGTCGAAATGTTCCTTTGCCACAGCAGCCAGGGTTTCATATGTGCCTTGCAGTATGCCTTGTGTGCCTATGTAAGCCCATGAGCCAGCAGTCATTTGTCCAAACATGATTAAGCCTTTCTGTTCCAGCTCATAGAAGTAGTCCCAAGTAGCCCATTTTGGCACAAGCATAGCGTTAACAATTAAGGCTCTTGGCGCCCATTCATGGGTTTTAAAAACAGCCACAGGTTTTCCGCTTTGAACAAGCATGGTTTCATCAGGTTCAAGCTCTGTAAGCGTCTCCACAATTTTTTCAAAACACTCCCAGTTTCGAGCCGCTTTGCCAGTGCCGCCATAAACAATAAGCTTTTCCTGGTCTTTCGCAACTTCTGGGTCAACAACATTGAAAAGCATCCGCAAAATTCCTTCAATCTGCCAATTTTTGCAGTGTAGCTCATGGCCGGTTAAACATTTAACGGGTTTTTCAATCTTAAGCAAGGACTATTCACCATAAACCAGAATGGAAAAACATGTTATAATTCTTTGCCCTAACCTAATCCTTTATTAAGGGGCTTTAAAGCATATGCTAAGCTACAAATAGGAGAAAATGGAATGAAAGGAGCAATAGTGTTCGTAATTGCCTTCGTAATCTTTCTGGCTGTAACTTTGGCTTATCCTGAGCTACCAGTAGGCAGACTCATCAGCGATGCCATGGGGATAGACCCAACTGTGGAGTGGAGCGGTTTTACAGTGATAACATTGATGTCCGCCATACTCAACGGAGTTATCTACGGGATAGTAATATGGCTGATCTTCACTGTACTGCAGAGAGCTGGAATAATACAATAAAAGGTTAGAGGAAGTGCTTTCTCCCACATTTTTATTTTCTAAAAGGGCAGTTGGATTCGTCTGGCTTCCCTATCAACAACAACTCTGCCGTTCTTAATGACTTTGTCGACTAGGTTTACGCCGAAATGGTATCCGAGAAATTTATGGTTCGGTGCGTTCAAGATTATTACATCTGCCTTTTTCCCAACCTCTAAACTTCCAATTTCATGTGCCTTTCCTATGGCGTGGGCAGCGTTAATTGTGGCAGCAGTTATAGCTTCTGCGGGAGTCAACTGCATAAAATGGCAGGCAAAGGCTATCACCAGCTGCATGTTTTCAAGGACGCAGCTTGGATTATAATCGGTTCCTAAAGCCACGGGAACACCACAGTTAATCATAAGCCTTGCATCGGCAAATTTTCCCATCATCAGACTGAAAGCGGCACCAGGAAGCAAAACAGCCGCTACACATTTTTCAGCCATAGCTTTGATGCCTTCCATAGAAGCGAAAAGCAAATGGTCAGCGGAAACAGCGCCAACTTCTGCTGCAAGTTCCGCCCCACCACAAGTGCTCATTTCATCCGCGTGAATTTTAGGTTTCAACCTGTAATTTTTGCCAGCAACCAAAATGCGCTTACTTTGCTCTAGATTGAAAACTCCTCTTTCACAGAAAACATCGCAGAATTCTGCCAACCCTTTTTCAGCAACTTGCGGAATCATTTCGTCAACAATCAAATTAACATATTCTGCAGCATTATTCTTATATTCTGGAGGAACAGCATGAGCTCCCAAAAACGTGGGAACAACATCCACGCTGTGCAGTTGATTTGCCCGTCTTATAACCTCCAAAATTTTTAACTCATCCTTTGTTGCTAAGCCATAGCCGCTTTTCGCTTCAACTGTTGTTGTTCCATGCTCAAGCATAACATCCAAAGTTTGAATGGCTAAATCAACAAGCTTGTCAAAGCTCGCCTTTCGAGTTTCTCTAACTGTTTTTAATATCCCGCCTCCAGCGCTTAAAATCTCCATGTAAGAGGCGCCTTCAATCCTCATTTGGAACTCTTTTTCTCGAAATCCAGCAAAAACTAGATGCGTATGGGCGTCGACAAAACCTGGTAAAACAATTTTACCGCTTGCACTAATCAGGTTTTCTGAACGAAATTTTCTTGTAATTTCAGAAGTTTTCCCAACAGCAACTATTCTGCCGTCTCTTATGGCTAAAGCTCCCTTACGAACTATCCCCAATTCTCGCATTTGTTTGCCAATTCGTGGTTTTTCGTTAGTACCAGCAAGAGTTAGAAGCTCCTTGGCATTAACAATAAGCAAGTCAACTTTTTCTTTGGCTCTTCTTTTGGTGGGTTTATTCAAAATTACCGCCTTTTTCCATGGCATTTTGAATTGCAATTTCTAAAACGCGGTCTTCTGTCAAATTGTCAATTTTTAAGTAGTATGCAGCTATGTCAATTAACGCCTTTAAGGGTGCCATGCCGCAAAACTCTGAACCCACTATTGGCACGTTATAACGGGCGCATTCAACTTTAAGCAGTTCAAAAACGCGGTAAAGCGGAGTCTTTTCAAAATTGCTTATGCTCATTCCTATCTGCGTAATATTTTTCTCAGGAATAAAAGCCGCCATAGCCTTAACATTGGAAAAGCCGCCTTTCTTAGAATGCAACGCTTTAGCAATTTTCTTTGCAATTTTCAAGTCGTTTGTTCCTAAATTAACGTTGAAGCCAGCCATAAGCTTCCGAGCGCCAGTGATAGTTGCTCCAGATTTAGGGTTAAACGCTGCTGGACCAAAGTCTGGCTTGCGCTCGGGTTTGATAATCATTTCAGCTAACTTTTCATATTCTCCCTTACGTATCCAATCCAAGTCTCGCCGTTCAGGACTTGTGGCTGCTTCGCCATAAAGGTAAACTGGTACACCGCTTTTTTCGGCTAATGTTTCACCGAACTTCTTTGACAGTTCAACACATTCTTCGATGGTAACATTTTTTATCGGTATAAAGGGAACAACGTCTACCGCGCCGATTCGAGGATGCTGTCCTTTGTGTGTACGCATATCAATAAGTTCCAAAGCTTTGAAAGAAGCATTCAAAGCGGCTTCAACCACAGATTTTTTGTCACCTACGAAGGAAACAACAAGCCTATTATAATAATCGTCAAAAGTGTAGTCAAGCAGAAATGCGTTGCGTGTTTTCTTAACTTCGTTAATAATTAGTTCAACCGCCTTTAGCTCAGAGGTGCTGAAGTTAGGTACACATTCAATTATTTCCATAGTTTTCACCAGTATACTTTCAGTGGAAACATCAAAAGATATATATACTTTTCATGGAGAAAACGTTAAAATTGTTGAGGAATAAGTTATGAAGAGAAAATTTGCTTTAATGGCTTGCTTTTTGATACTTCCGCTAATACTAGCGTTTGCTCCTGCTGTAAAGGCTCCTAACGGTCATCCACCTTTTGGTTGGATAGAGCCAGATTATGTAGGCTATGACCCTTACTATGACGAGTATATCGTTGGGTATCTGGAAGGGACGTACTGGAATCTTTCAATGAGCTGGACAAACGATGGAGCAAATCCAATAAATATTTCAGCAATACGCATATACTTTGACTGGGGCAAAAACTACACCCATAGTTTCGACACTCCGATACAAGTTATGCCTGATGAAACACGCGTATTTACAGTATACAATATGACTCCTCCTGTTGAAGAAGCCCCAGAATCATGGCTGCATTATTACGTTATTTATATTGACCATGTTAACAGCACCACGCCCCCCTATGAAGAGTTATCGCCTATTTGGTTCTGGTCTGACGGGGATTTTGCTGTACTCTCACAAGACCATCTTGATTGCTTAATATACTGGTCTAAATACATGATGTTCTTCGAAGAAGGCCCTATGCCTTTCTATACAAACATAAGCAAGGTACAAGTGCTACTCATGCAAGCAATGTTCGAACTAAGCCAAGGTATACAAATTTATACGACTGGAATTTTTGGAACGGCTAAAGAACATTTAGCGAATGCTGACTCACTTTTTGACGAGGCATTAACTGTATGGGATGAAAGGGGCACTGCCATGGAAGATTCAAATCGCAACTATCAAGACGCTCAAGCGAGCTACTACAATGCCCAAGCAAACTACTATAATGTTCTCGGAGATGCAGCTAGAACTAACGCATACGGTTGGCTGCTATTCGGTTTAGGCTGGGTTTTCATCGGCATAGGTCTAATAGTTTATGCCATCAAAAAACCAAAAGCCTCCTAGTACAAACGCTAAATACACTTTCTCACCTTTTTATTTTTACATCAAACTATTTGGGGAAAGTTCCCTTGAAGTCTAAAATAGAATTCGAGGCTCCTTCATGGGATGCGATTTACGAAATGCTTCTGCATCTAGCAGACAAAATTAATCAAGACGGGTTTAAGCCTGACGTGATTGTTGGTGTTTCTAGGGGAGGGTGGCCTCCTGCTAGAGTTTTATCTGACTTGTTGGATAATCCTAACCTTGCTAATGTTAGAGCAGAGTTTTATTTGGGGGTTGCTGAAACTAAAGGCGAACCTGTTTTGACGCAGCCGGTTTCGGTGAGTGTGGCTGGTAAGAGGGTTCTTATTGTTGACGAGGTTGCGGATACTGGTAAAAGTTTGAGGTTGGTGCGAGAGCATATTGTTGAGCAGGGCGCGTGTGAAGTGAAGATTGCTACAGTTTATTATAAGCCTTGGAGTGTTGTAAAACCCGATTATTATGCTAAGGAGACAAGCCGCTGGGTGGTTTTTCCGTGGGAGATAAAGGAAACTGTTAAGAAACTTGTTAAAAAATGCAAAGAAAAAGGTTTTTCTGTGCAAAAAGAGATTGGCAAGCTTGTGAAAGCTGGTTTGTCTGAAAAGCTTGTTGAAAGGTTTTTGAAGGAAGTTCTCGAGGAAGAGAGTTGCTAAAGTATATTGAAGAGTTTAAGAAATACGTTGCGATAACTGGTTTTCGAAACGTTAAAATTGGAAACGCAGACAATTTCTTGAAAAGAGTTAAGGAAAAAAAGGCGGTAAATGTTGATGTCCAATTTTTTGATGCGAAATTTGTGGCTACTTGGCAGCATCTTTACTTTGCCGTTTTAAATGCTTTGAAAACTTTCAAGAATCGGGAGAATATTTCTAAAAGTTTAGGTATGGAGATTATGCTTTATGCCTCTGCACAGCGTCAAATTAGCAGGGCTCTGGAAATGATGGGCGTTAAAGATGGAACTAAGAATATGGCGGTAGTTGTTGTTGGAGATGATTCTAAAGATGTAGAATCTGCTTTAACCATGATTTCAGAACAAATTGACGGTGAACAGGATGATACGGTTCTTGAATTGTGGAATGGTAAAACAGATGTTGTTCAAAAGACTTTTCAGATTTCGGAAATTGAAATTGACACTGTTATGAAGAAGGGTGATTTTGAAAAAGCCTTGGTAGACCTTGTTATTGAAAGGGTTGCTTTGTTGGCGACTGAACGTTAGAATTATAGGATTTTCTCTTTAACTACAGCTAAGATTTCGTCGGGTTTTATTACGGAAATGCCAGTTAATCCCCCGATGACTTCTATGAGAAGGATTTTGTCAGGTTTGTTTAAGTCTACTTTTCTTTCAATGTTGGATGCGGCTGTCTCGATTATATCGCGTGTGGAAATTTCTGTAAACCTTTTTTCGACTGTCACGCGGAAAGTTTCATTTTCTTTTATTTTCGAACTAAGCTCGGTTGCCACGCGCTGAATTTCTTTTAAGTCTGTGCGGACAACACGTTCGATGGGAATTATCCTGAGTGTATAGCGGAATTCGTAGGGGCGTTCATGTAAAATTTTGCGAAGTTTTTCTATAACTTCGAAAGGGTTAAAGGCGGTTTTGGCGGCGATTAAGCCAGCTACTCCCGTCTTTTCTATTGTTGGCGCCGAGTCGCCTATTTCGCCGAGTAAATACCATAGTTCTGAGCATGCTTCGTCTTCGTTTCCACGGGAGGTTGTGGCTAAAAGATTAAAATCTCTAATCATGAGTAAACACCTTTTCGCTTTATAAGCAGAATTAATGTTTCGGCAAAAGCCTCATATAAAATTATAGTATAGAGAGATTTTAAGAGGTCAGTGCAGGTTAGTGGCTTTTTCACAGCTTTGTAAGGCTCCTAGCCGTCGCCTCACATCATTCCCGTGTTGTTAATGGCTTATTTGGGTTTTAAGGGTTTTGGTGTTGTTGAGGGTTGTGGTTGCAGGGGGGTGGGGAGGGGTAGGTGGGTTTTAGTGCTTTTTTGTTAAGGTTAAGGAACTAACCTTTATGCGCGCGCAATAAACCGTCAATGCATACTTTTATTCAGAAAATCCAATGCTAAACGATAAATACATGGTTAAATGATTAGGGAGAACGGTGATTTCAGATGTCTAAGCAACCGAGAAAAATAGGAATAATCATTTGCGACCGTTACCGTAACTGTGCTGGAGGAAAATGTTTAAGGTCTCTTAAAAACAGGGAGGGGGCATTCAGTATTTACAAAAATCAGGAAGTGGAGCTTGTTGGATACGCCACTTGTGGTGGATGTCCAGGTGGAAATATAGAATACTGCATCGGAGAAATGAAGAAAAACGGTGTGGAAGTTGTCCATTTAGCAACTGGCATGGTTGTGGGTTATCCTCCATGCCCATACGTAGATTATTTCCGCGAGTTTATCAAACAGAAGTATGGCGTGGATGTGGTTATAGGCACTCATCCGATTCCCCAAAGCTATCATATTACTCATCAAGCCTTGGGAACATGGGATTCACCAGAGTGGAAGGAAAAAATCAAGTATGTGTTAACAAATGAACAGACAAGGCTGAAATATAACTGAAGAGACGCGTCTTTAAGAAAGTGGTGTAAACATTGAAATTAATTCGGCTACGAGGATTTATCCCTTTTGATTTGTTAAAGCAGTAGGCTTAAATTTATTGTTGTTATAAGCTCAATAATCTAGGCTTAAGATAGGGGGTGCAAAGGCTTTGTTGAAAGTTCAAAAGCCGGTGATAGTTGTTCACGGTGGCGCTGGCACTTGGCATCCGGAACGTAGCCAGCCTGGTTTGGAAGGTGTTAAAGAAGCTGCAAAAGTTGGTTTTGAAATTTTAAAAAACGGTGGGGCGGCTGTTGACGCTGTTATGGAGGCTGTGGCTGTTATGGAGGATGAAGGGGCATTTAATGCTGGTTATGGCTCAAGTTTAAACATAGAGAAAGGCGTGGAGATGGAAGCCTCAATCATGGATGGAAAAACGTTGAAAGCGGGTGCTACTGGACTGCTGAAAGATATTAAGAATCCTGTTCGCTTGGCTAGAATAGTCATGGAAAAAACCGACCACGTTTTTGTAGTAGGTGAAGGAGCTGAAAAGCTTGCTAAAATGTTTAACTTGGAAAGGAGGCAGCCCCTAACAGAGCTTAGACTAAAATATTATGAGAGGCAAAAGAAACTTTTACTTGAAGGAAAGTTTGAACTGCCAAAACTAGCCAGTTTGGTTAAAGAGCATCAGGAATTTTTTGAACTTGAAACTGTTGGCGCAGTTGCCTTGGACAAAAATGGAAATGTTGCAGCTGCAACCTCCACGGGAGGATTTCCACTAAAAATTCCTGGAAGAATCGGGGATTCGCCGTTAATTGGATGCGGAACCTACGCTGATAATCAGTCTGGCGCTTGCTCAGCCACTGGTGTAGGTGAAATAGCTATTCGGCTTGTTTTGGCAAAAACCGTGTGCAATCTTATGGAAAGCGGGAGAACAGCTCAAGAAGCAGTAGAGCAAGCGATAAAGCTTGTTAACAAGAGGATTAATGATGTTTACAATTCTATGGGTTTAATTGCCGTGGACATTCATGGGCGGATTGGAGCTGCTCATAACTCACCTAATTTATGCTGGGCTTATCTTACGCCGAAGAAACCAGAGCCTACAGCCTCTCTAACCGCGAAGATAGTGAAAGAAAGCGACTAAAACAATGTTTGCGTGTTTGTTCTATGGTTTACACTCTCGACAGCTGCCGAATAAAAACGTTTAAAATAAGGCTTAGCCTAGCATGCATCCCCTTAACAAGAGTAAAGGGAGGTGAATGTGGTGCCAGAGGAAGAGGAATGGGAAGAAGAATGGGAAGAGGATGAAGAATGGGAAGAGGAAGAGTGGTAAAGACCAGCTAGTTCAGCAAGCTCTTCTGCATTTTTATATTTTCACGTTTTGCTGTTCTTGTTTTAGAGGCTCATGTTTATAATCAACTTTTATGCATTTATTTTCGAAACAGCAATGACTAGAGTTGCAGTGTTAGACTCTGATAGGTGTAAACCTAAACGTTGTGGTAGGCTATGTTATCGTTTTTGTCCTATGGTGCGAAGCCACGTAGAAGCCATACGCTTTGAAAACGATAACCCCATAATTGTAGAATCCTTATGCACTGGATGTGGAATATGCGTAAAGAAATGTCCCTTTCAAGCCATATCCATAGTTAATCTTCCAGACGAGCTGGAAAAAGATTGCAGTCACCGTTTTGGCGAAAACACTTTCAAACTTTATAGGCTTCCAACACCTTCCCCGGGCACTGTTTTAGGATTGCTGGGGCAAAATGGCATAGGCAAAACAACAACTCTCAAAATACTTTCTGGAGAGCTAAAGTTAAACTTTGGAAACTATGAAAACCCGCCAGACTGGAACGAAATAATTCAGCATTTTAGAGGCTCAACACTTCAAGACTATTTTCAGAAGATGAGCGAAGGCAAACTGAAAATTTCTCATAAACCACAGTATGTAGACAAGATTCCAAAGGTTGTTTCTGGAAACGTTGGAGAACTTTTAGAAAAAGTGAATGAAAGAAAAGTCCTTAACCAACTCGCTGAAAAACTTAACATTAAACACTTGTGGAACCGCCCTCTAAAAGTTTTAAGCGGAGGCGAACTGCAACGGGTGGCTGTTGCCGCTACAATGCTGCGAGAAGCCGACGTATACCTTTTCGATGAACCCTCAAGCTATTTGGACGTGAAGCAGAGGCTGGAAGTAGCTAAAGCAATAAGAAGCCTAAAAGAAGAGGAAAAAACAGTTATAATCGCCGAGCATGACCTAGCAATAATAGACTACCTTTCTGACCAAATCTGCATCTTCTACGGAGAACCAGGCGTCTATGGTATAGTGTCTCATGTTCACGGCGTAAGAACAGGTATAAACATTTACTTGCAAGGTTATATCCCAGACGAGAACGTGCGTTTCAGAAAAGAAGCAATAATATTCCATGAAAAACCTCCAACAACAAGCGTCAGCATCGGGGAAACCTTGCTGAAATGGGAAAAAATCGAAAAAACTTACAAGGGGTTCAAACTTACGGCGCATCCTGGAGAAGCGAAACGTGG
>PIXZ01000003.1:0-5542 GCA_003601605.1 Candidatus Bathyarchaeota archaeon | reverse complement strand
ATTCTTGGACCAAATGGTATCGGGAAAACAACTTTTGTGAAGATTCTAGCTGGAATGGAAAAGACGGATGATGGGAAAAAATTTGAAGAATTAACGGTGAGCTATAAGCCCCAGTATATTTCAGCGGAATATGAAGGCACAGTCCAAGAACTTTTGATAAGTGTTGCAAAAGAAAACTTTACATCTAACTGGTATAAAACAGAAATTTTCCAGCCACTGAAAATTAACCTGCTTTTGGACAGAAATCTTGCCGAGCTTAGCGGTGGAGAACTCCAAAAAGTAGCTATTGCAGCATGCCTATCCCGCAAAGCAGACCTCTACCTTCTAGACGAACCAAGCGCCTATCTGGACGTGGAAGAAAGGTTGAACATGGCACGAGCCATCAGAAAAATTGTTGAAGCCCAAAACGTAACAGCCTTTGTTGTGGAACACGATGTGGTAGCTCAGGACTTCATAGCAGACCGTCTAATGGTTTTCACCGGAGAACCCGGCGTTAAGGGCATTGCAAATCCTCCCACAAGTTTAAGGAACGGGATGAACGCCTTTTTGAAAGAGATGGAAGTTACTTTCCGCCGTGACCCTGTCACAAAAAGGCCGCGGGTGAATAAGGAGGATTCTAAGCTTGACAAGTTTCAAAAGGAGATAGGGGAATATTACTATTTAAGGGAGATTCAGAAATAGTATGGTTGGTATTTCGGAGAAAGAGAAAAAGCTTTTGGAAGCTGCTTTGAAGTCTATGGATAATGCCTATGTGCTCTGGGGCTTTAAAGTCGGCGCTGCTGTTCTTGCAGAAGACGGAAAGATTTATGGTGGATGTAATGTTGAAAGCTGGGTTTCTGGGCTTGGAACTTGCGCTGAAAGATGTGCGATTGACCATGCGGTTTTGCATGGCAACCGAAAAATTAGGGAATTAGCTCTAGTTATGGAGTTGAAAGGCAACAATAATCCTGTCCCATGTGGAGCGTGCCTTCAGTATATTTATGGTTTTGCTGAAAATTCAAAAATTAAAATTCTCATGGCAAAAGAAAAGGATGGCAAAATCTTGTTTGAAACCGTTAAGGTAAAGACTCTTGAGGAGCTGCTGCCTTATCCTTTTAGAAAATGAGAAAACTCAGGGTTTGGATGTAGTTAAATTAAAGTGTGAGCAGAACATATCGATAGCTGATTAGAGGAGAAAGTGTCTGGTGGAGAGGGCTTACCGTGGCTCAAGTGACCTTTGAAGAGATAAGTGCTTCAGACTTCTTTTACAGAAACCGCGATATAGCTGGTTTCACAAACCCTTCCAGAGCCATTTTTGCAGCCGTAAGAGAGCTTGTGGAAAACTCTTTAGACGCTGCTGAAAGCCTTAAAATTCCACCAGACATTTATGTTAGACTTTCTTATGAAGAAGAAGCAAGCAGAGAAACGCAGGTTTACAGGTTAAGGGTTGAAGACAACGGCATCGGTGTCCCGCCTAGACATATTCCCTCAGCTTTTGGGCAGGTGCTTTTCGGTTCAAAATACAAATTGAAACAGCAAAGAGGAACCTTTGGTTTAGGCGGGAAAATGGCGATTTTATATGGGCAGATAACAACGCATCAGCCAGCCATTGTCATATCAAGCACTGGTATGTCAAAAATTTACATGTACAAGCTTATGATTGACATTCAGAGAAACCGCCCTATAATCCTTGACAGGAAAGTTCTCATAAATAAGGAACGTTGGCGTGGAACAATCGTTGAGTTCTGTCTCGAAGGCGACTATTTACGGGCTATGCCCAAGATTCTGGAATATTTCAAACAGACAGCTATGGTTAATCCTTATGCAAACTTGACTTTTGTAGACCCTAAAGGGAGACTGTATAAATTTACAAGGGTCACCAAGGAGATGCCAGACCCGCCTAAAGAGACTTTGCCGCATCCTTACGGCGTAGATGTAGAGCTTCTCCAACGCCTTATTCACGTTACGCCTTACAAGAACATGCTTGAATTCTTAAGAAACCATTTCCACAGAGTCGGCGAAATTACCGCACGAAAATTTTTGGAGTTCGCAAACATTAGCCCCTCTAAAAAGCCAAAAAAGCTTTCCCATCAGGAAATTGTTAGGCTAATGCACATGCTCAAAAAGTTTAAGGGATTTTTGCCTCCAGACGCCAATTGCCTTTCGCCTTTGGGTGAAGAACTTCTTAGGGCTGGAATAGTTAAGGAATTGAAGCCAGATTTTGTGGCTGTTCATCAACGCAAACCTTCAACCTATGCTGGACACCCCTTTATAGTTGAGGTTGGCATCGCTTATGGTGGCGAGATTCCAAAAAAAGGCAGTTTTGTGATTTACCGTTTTGCCAACAGGATTCCGCTGCTTTATGACGAGGCAAGCGACGTTTCTGTCAAAGTTATAAACGCCATGAACTGGCGGAGATACAAGGTTACGCCAGACATGCCCATCGCCATTCTGGTTCATGTCTGCAGCACAAAGATTCCCTACAAAACTGTTGGAAAGGAGTTTATTGCTGACCGTCCTGAAGTAAGGCGGGAAATTGCTAATGGATTGCGGGAAGTTGCACGGCAGATTCAACGTTTCTTGACAAAGAGAGAGCATGTGGATAGAGAAAAAAGACGTTTGGGAGTTTTTAGCAGATATTTGCCGAAAATAGCCCAGTTTTCAACTAAGCTGGCTGGTAGGGAAAAGCCTCCAGATGTTAAGAAGCTTTTGAGGAGTGTGAGAAAGTTTGGGGCAGAAGGAACATAAAGCAAGTATAATTGAGAGAAAGAAAGAAGTTACAACAAGTTTGGAAAATTTGGGATTAAAAATTTACGAGCAGATGGAAAAGGGATATTTTCCTTCCATAGAAATGCCGAGCCGTTCCACAGAAAACATATATTACGATCCGAATTTTAGGCAGTTCATTTTAGGTGACAGAAAGGTTCGAAGGACAGCTCGCAACATCCGCCACATCAGACCTTTCACGCAACTTGTTTGGGCAGCCTTCTTCTCCCATGAGCTAGCCACTCAACGGAAAACGTCAACCTTAAGAGATGTTTACTACTCAGCCCAAGCATATGAGATGTCTTTCAAAGACCAGCAAGAATCCAACAACATCATAACAGACTTGGAAACAATTTTAGGTTTTTCGCGAGAAGATTTCAACATTTTTCCAGAAGAACGCTCAGCCGTCTTCGGAGACTTAACAATAGAGTACACTGTGCCGGGGTACGAAGGAAAAACACTGAACTTAACATCGCATCCTGACGGTGTCATGATAGGTCCTGCGTTGACTTCCTCAGAGTTTGTGGAAACATCGGCCAACAAGGTTATAGCTATAGAGAAAGGCGGTCTTTTTACAAGGTTTATAGAGGAAAATGTCCACAAAAAGTTTAACGCAATTCTTGTTTTAACAGCTGGACAAGCGCCACGAGCAACCCGCCATTTCATTAGAAGGTTAAACAGAGAACTTAACCTTCCAGTGTACATTTTCACCGACGGAGACCCTTGGGGAATGCACATAGCCATGGTTATAATTTCTGGTTCTGCGAACGCGGCGCACTTGAGAGAGTTAACCACACCTGACGCTAAATGGAGCGGTGTCTGGGCAACTGACATTGTCAACTATAAACTGCCGACAGACCCCCTTGATGAAGTGGATATTAAGAGGCTTTACGAGTTGCAGAGAGACCCTCGTTACAAAGACCCGTTGTGGCAGAGGGAAATCAAAACTTTTTTGAAAATTAAAAGAAAGGCAGAGCAAGAGGCTTTCAGTAGATATGGTTTAACATATATTGTGGATGAGTATTTGCCTGCGAAGCTTGAAGAAACGAAATAAGTGTTGTAAGTGGAATGTTGCTAATTATTGCCATTAGCCTAACAAAAGAGGAAATGCTTTAAATCTTTGGCTTTCAATTTATAGGGAATACTGTTAGAGGATGCGGAGAGACATGAGCACCGAGGAAGGCGGTTTCGGATTAAAGTTGGCTGAAAAATTTTTCGGGTTTATACTCTTAATTATAGGCGCTTTAGCCCTTTATTACACTGTCACAAGTTTTAACGCTTTAGAGGCTTTCGCAGGGTTCTTTGTAGCTTTAAGCCTTGTTCCTTTGGCGCTTGGAATTTTTCTCATGTTTTTGGCGAAAACCGAATAGTGCGCTCTATTCTTCTTTTCTCTCTACCACTATTTTGCAGTTTGTTGCCAAAGCAGCGATTACGCCTAGGGCTGCAAGCCATGGCGCAATAACCGCGCCTATTACGCCTACGGTGGCTGGAATTTCCAGCAGAATTTTTCCTTTCTCGTCTTTCACTATTATTCTTGTTATGTTTCCTTCGTGGAGCAGTTCTTTTATTTTTTCAATTAGGTTGTCTGCGGAGACTGAGAATTCTTCTTTAACTATTTTGGGTGCGGGTGCGCCGCATGCGTAGCAGAATTTGTCTTCTTCTTTTAGTTTTGCTCCGCATTTTGGGCAATATGGCAGTTTTTCCACCTCTTAAATGGGATGAGAGTTTTGTGTGGTTTAAAAATGTTATTTAGGGTGATGGTTTATTAGTTGTTGTGGGCGTAAGTATTTGGCTGGTTGTAATGCGTTATGAGGTGAATGGGTGCTATGCCTGTCCGTCAGCCAATTGTTTGCGTTCTTGGGCATGTAGATACTGGTAAGACTTTGCTTTTGGATAAGATTCGTAAGACAAGCGTGCAAGCCCGCGAGGCTGGAGGCATAACACAGCACATCGGCGCCAGCTTTTTCCCTGTAGACACTTTGAAGCAGCTGGTTGGTCCTCTGCTTTCTATGGTTAAGGGTGAGATTGAGATTCCGGGTTTGCTTGTGGTTGACACGCCGGGTCATGAAGCTTTCACTAATCTGCGGAAGAGGGGTGGCAGTGTTGCTGACATCGCCATTTTAGTTATCGACGTTTTGAAAGGTTTTGAAGCTCAAACTTATGAGTGTTTAGAAATTTTGAAAGCGCGGAAAACTCCTTTTTTGGTGGCGGCTAACAAGATTGACCGTATTCCCGGATGGAAATCTTATCCAGACATGCCTTTTCTTAAAAGCTATCAGACGCAGGGCCGTTATGTGCGGGAAGATTTGGATAACCGGCTTTACAGTATTATCGGTGTTTTTTCGCGTTTAGGTTTTCGTGCAGACCGTTTTGACCGGATTAAAGATTTTACAAAGACTGTGGCGATTGTGCCTACAAGCGCCAAGACTGGTGAAGGCGTTACAGAGCTTTTAATGGTTCTTGTGGGTTTGACGCAGCAGTATTTGAAGAAGCGTTTGCAGACTACTGAAGGACCAGCTAAGGGCACGGTTTTGGAGGTTAAGGAGGAGCCGGGCTTGGGTTTGACTTTAAATGTTATTGTTTACGATGGGGTTTTGCGTAGGGATGATTTGATTGTTGTTGGCGGTAAAGAGAAGCCTATTGTGACGCGGGTTCGGGCAATCTTGGTTCCTAAGCCTTTGGATGAGATTCGTGACCCGCGGGACAGGTTTTCTTCTGTTGAGACTGTTTCCGCTGCTGCTGGTGTTAAAATTGCAGCGCCTGATTTAGAGGGTGCCTTAGCTGGGGCGCCTTTGTA
>PIXZ01000034.1 GCA_003601605.1 Candidatus Bathyarchaeota archaeon | reverse complement strand
GGCTCAGGCGTGGGGCGACCTAATGCAGTACGGTTCAGTAATCGTTTTGAGACGTTAAAAGGGAGAGGATGAATCTTGAGTGAAAAAATTAAGCATTATCCGGGCGAGAAAGTGAAATCCGAAGACATTAAGGAAGGAAGGGTGCCTACGGAAAAGTTTACACCAAATGCTAAATACGCTTGGAGCGCTGGCATAGCCATAAGCAGGTTCTTAGAAGAATTGAAAAACGGTAGAATAATTGCTTCTACATGCAGCAAATGCGGGCGCATAATGGTTCCTCCCAGGATTTACTGTGAACTTTGCTTTAAACCCACGGACGGTTGGACTTACGTGAAGGACACAGGTACTATCAACACGTTTTCAGCCTCTTACTTGGCGGCAGACGCTAGCAGGTTGAAAGAGCCGATAATTGTGGCTATTATAGACTTGGACGGGGCTTCTGAAGGCATGGGAATCATTCACAAGATAGGCGAGGTGGAAGACTGGAAGCAGCTTAGAATCGGAATGAAGGTTAAGGCTGTTTGGAAACCTCCAGAAGAACGGGAAGGCGCTATCACGGACATAAAATACTTCAAACCAATAAAGGAGGCTACACTGCTATGAGTATAGAAAAGATAACAAACCCCCTTAAAACTCGCCATTGGCTAGGCAACATGGAAGCCCACTACGTCTATACTTTGGGCGTGGCTGGAGAACGCTTCTTCAAGGAACTGAAAGAAAACGGTAGAATAATGGGGGCAAAATGTCCACGATGCGGCATAGTTTATGTTCCACCCCGCATGTACTGTGAAAAATGCTTTGCCAAACTCGAAGAATGGGTGGATGTTGGCAGAAAAGGCGTAATCCACACGTTTACAATAGCCACCCTAGACATCGACGGCAAGAAACTTGAAAAACCAGAGATATACGCGTTGATAAAGTTTGAAGGCGCCCACGGCGGAATAATCCACAAGATAGGTGAGACCGATACTGTTTTCATAGGCATGAAGGTGGAAGCTGTTCTTAAACCGTTTGAAGAACGGAAGGCTTCGATAAACGATATAGCCTACTTTAGACCAGTAAAATAGCCCTACCCCCTACTTTTTTCTCTAAATTTCTTGCAATATTAATGCTTTAGTTCGGTTTTGTGAACCGATAAGAAAATATCTTTTTAGGTTTTATACCATAAGTAAATTTAAACTAAACCATGTTAACAGGAGGACGAATCCAAACAATGTTTGATAAAGAAAGAATTAAAGAAATAGAGAAACAGCGAGAACGCTGGGAAAACACTACACTGCCAAAATGGATAAGCCACCATCCAGAACGCAGAAAAGAATTCCGCAACCATTCAGGCATGCAGATAAAACGTGTTTACACGCCAGAAGACATCCAAGAAATGGATTACATGCGAGATTTAGGTTTTCCAGGCGAATATCCCTTCACAAGAGGCTTGCATGCCACTATGTACCGCGGAAGAATATGGACCATGCGCATGTTCGCTGGTTATGGCACGGCAGAAGACACAAACAAACGTTTTAAATACTTGCTTAGCGAAGGCGAAACCGGCTTAAGCACGGCTTTTGACTATCCGACAATTATGGGGTATGATTCTGACCATCCCATGGCAAGAGGAGAAGTAGGCGTCTGCGGAGTAGCTGTCTCATCCCTAAAGGACATGGAAATCCTCTTCGACGGCATACCCCTAGACAAGGTTACAACATCCATGACAATAAACGGACCAGCCTCCACACTGCTCGCCATGTACGTGGCTGTTGGAGACAAACAAGGCGTGCCCCGCGAAAAGCTTGGCGGAACAACACAAAACGACAACTTGAAAGAGTTTTTCGCCCAGAAACTTTGCATATTCCCACCTAAACCTTCACTGAAGCTTTCAACAGACGTCATCGAATACTGCGCAAGACACTTGCCAAAATGGAACCCCATAAGCATAAGCGGCTACCACATCCGCGAAGCAGGCGCCACAGCCCTCCAAGAATTGGCTTTCACCCTCTACGATGGAATAGCCTACGTAGAATCCACGCTGGAAAGAGGTTTGAAGGTGGATGACTTTGCTCCACGCTTGTCCTTCTTCTTTGCATCCCACAACGACTTCTTCGAAGAAATCGCAAAGTTCAGAGCAGCCAGAAGACTATGGGCAAAAATAATGAAAGAAAGATTCCACGCCAAAAACCCAAGGTCTATGTGGATGCGCATGCACGTTCAAACCTCAGGCTGCACCTTAACAGCCCAACAACCCCTGAACAACATTGTTCGCACCACAATCCAAGCCTTAGCTGCAGTCCTAGGCGGAACCCAGTCTTTACACACAAACTCTTTTGACGAGGCTTTATGCTTGCCAACGGAAGAAGCGGTTCGAGTGGCCCTAAGAACCCAGCAGATAATAGCCTACGAAAGCGGAGTAGCTGATACGGTAGACCCGCTGGCTGGCTCTTACTACATTGAAGCTTTAACAAACGAAATGGAAGAAAAAGCCATGGAATACATCCAAAAAATCGATGACATGGGCGGAGCCATAGCCGCCATAGAAAAAGGCTTCTTCCAGAAAGAAATCGCTAACAGCGCCTACCGTTATCAACGGGAAATAGACGAGAAAAAGAGGATAATAGTAGGCGTAAACGAGTACACAATCAAAGGGGAGGAAGAGTATCCATTGAAAATTTTGCGTGTAGACCCAAAAGTTGAAGAGGAACAAATTGCTAGATTGCAAAAAGTAAAACGGGAAAGAGATAACAGAAAAGTTAAAGAAGTCCTTGAAAAACTTCATTACGCAGCCGAAAAAGATGAAAATCTCATGCCAACAATAATAGAAGCAGTTAAAGCTTATGCAACCCTAGGCGAAATAACAGAAGTGCTAAGAAAAGTTTACGGAGAATATAAAGAATTAATAGTCATATAAAAGAGGGAAACAAAATGCAAAGCACAAGAAAAATAAGAGTCTTAATAGCAAAGCCGGGCCTAGACAGCCACGACCGAGGCGCAAAAGTTGTGGCAAGAGCCCTAAGAGACGCTGGAATGGAAGTAATCTACACGGGCTTAAGGCAAACACCAGAACAAATAGTCGAAACCGCCCTACAAGAAGACGTGGACGTCATAGGCTTAAGCATCTTGTCCGGAGCCCACAAAGCTCTTTTCCCAAGAATAATGGAACTCATCAAAGAGAAAGGCTTAACAGACGTCATGGTCTTCGCCGGCGGAATAATCCCAGAAGAAGACATTCCTGAGCTCAAAAAAATCGGCATAAAAGAAGTTTTTGGACCTGGAACACCCACGGACAAAATAATAAAGTTTGTTCTGGAAAACCTTCCCAAAAGAACCTAAAATAGCGATGTGTAAAGCCTTTGTCAAAAACTGAAGAAATAGTCAAAGGCGTTCTAGCTGGAAACAAAAGAAGCATAGCAAAAGCCATAACCCTCATCGAAAACAACGATCCAGAAGCAAAAAAACTGCTAGCCCACGTTTATTCTCACACAGGAAAAGCTCATATAATAGGAATAACCGGTCCAGGCGGTTCAGGAAAAAGCACGCTTATAGAAAAAATTGTACGTGAGTATAGGCGAAATGGCAAAAAAGTGGGTGTAATAGCCGTAGACCCCACGAGCCCTTTCACGGGCGGAGCCTTTCTAGGCGACAGAATAAGAATGCAGGAACTAAGCACCGACGAAGACGTTTTTATAAGGAGTATGGCAACCCGCAACTATTTGGGAGGAATAGCTCGTGCAACAAAAGACGCTGTAAAAGTGTTGGACGCTTCTGGAAAAGACGTAATAATCGTGGAAACAGTTGGCGCTGGCCAGTCAGAAGTGGAAATAATCAAAATAGCCGACTCGGTGGTGGTTATTCACGCGCCAGGATTAGGTGACGAAATCCAAGCCATAAAAGCTGGGCTTATGGAAATAGCTGACATATTTGTTGTTAATAAGGCTGATAGAGAAAACGCGGATAAGGCAGTAATAGACATCCAGTCCATGCTGCAACTTAACAATAAAGAAAAAGCATGGAAACCGCCAATCATAAAAACCGTGGCATTAACAGGCGAAGGAGTCACGGAACTTATCGAAAAGCTTGAAGAACATAGAAAATTCCTTGAAAAAGAAAAAGCGCGGAAAAAAAGCTTATCAAAGGCCGAGGCTGAACTGGTTGAAGCCATCAAAGAGCAAACAGCAAACTCAATTATCGAAAAGCTAAGAAAAGAAGGAACGCTTGAAGAAGTTTTACAGAAAATCGTGAAAAAAGAAATAGACCCAGTTTCAGCAGCTGAAAAACTTCTGAAAGAGAAATTTAAGAAGGAATAGAAACTGAAGCTTGAAAAAGGACTTGTGCAAGTCTATACTGGCAACGGAAAAGGAAAAACAACAGCGGCTTTTGGACTCGCCTTGAGGGCGATTGGCAGAGGATTGAAAGTTTACGTAATACAGTTTATTAAAGGTGGCTTTGACTACGGCGAATTATACATTGCCGACAAGCTTCCCAATCTAAAATTGAAAGCTTTTGGCAGAGGCAAATTTGTGACGGAAAAGCCTGCGGAAAAAGAGGATGTTAAACTTGCAGAGGAAGCTTTGGCTTTAGCTGAAAAGGTGATCAAAAGTGGAGAATACGACATTGTAATTCTGGACGAGGTAAACGTGGCTTTAGATTTAAAGCTGATAAAAACTGAAAAGGTTGTGGAGCTTGTGAAAAGCAAGCCGAGGCATGTTGAGCTTGTTTTAACTGGACGTTATGCACCTGCAGAAATTGTAGAAATTGCCGATTTGGTTACAGAAATGAAGGAAATCAAACATCCCTTTAGCAAAGGTCAGCAAGCAAGGAAGGGAATAGAATACTGATGGCTGAAGACGGAAAAACCAGAAAGTTTTCGGATTTAATGAAAGTCTCATGGATAAGGTCCGCCATAATTCTCGGAATAATCCTGACAATCATAGGCTTAACCATAATATACCTTTTAAAATACTTCAATGTAAGCAGTTCCCCGCTATTTTTAGACGCAAAGGTATTGATGGATAAGTATGGGCTTTTAGGCGTTTTTGCTGCAACGATTTTAGCTGGAACCCTTGTGCCTTTAGGAAGCCCAGCATTAGTGGTGGCTGCAGCCGCCTTGGGAATGCATAAAATCTCTCTGGTTTTAGTTGCCACGATAGGATTTACTTTGGGCATGCTGATTAATTATGCTTTGGCATATCGCTTGGGAAGACCTTACGTTATAAGGAAGGTTTCTGCAGAAAGGCTGGAGGAAACCACTATGCTATGGAATAAGTGGGGATGGATTCTCTACACCATTTTTGGGCTTATTCCAGTCTTACCTGTGGAACTGCTCTCACTGCTTTGCGGATTATTAAAGACGCGTTTAGATGTTTTTCTGGCTCTAAGCTTTACGCCAAGGCTCATAGTTTTTGCAGTGTTAGCTTATTTCGGAGAACATGTAGGCATATGGATTGGTGTGCTTGCCTAAGGTTAAAGCTTGAATTTTCGCAACAGTCCATTGCTTGAAAGTTTAAGGGTGCCTCTTCTTTAAAAGATTCTTTAACGCTGCAATAATTTCTTTTAAAGGGGATGGTGGATGAAATTCTGGTTTATATGGATGCGTTTCGCTTTCTAAAAGCTCTTTCAAGCAGGCATAACAGGTTTCAAATTCCCTCATGTTATTGCTCTTAAACTTAAAAATTGGAGCGCCGCCAAGGGGTGTTTCCCAACGTTCATCCCAAGCAAACACTGGGCTCGCATTACCGAACAAGGCTATGTTCCTTTCAATAATAACTTCTCTTTCTACATTAAACAAGACAACTAAACCATTAACATTTTTAACTTTGGTAGTCAACAAGAAAGCACGCGTAACATTGTCTGGAGCTGTTGAATCTATTATGACGCTGTAGCCTTTTTTAAGCAGGTAATCTCGCATTTCCGCAATTATAGAATATATTAAGAATTCGTCTCTGCATGGAGGTGCCTCGTTAAAAAGCATAGCTCTCAAATCGTCAACACCTATTCTCGCAAAATTCTTGTTTTCAGAAACCAAACGCCTAGCAAGCATGGTTTTACCACTCTTGGGATAACCGCTCAAAACAATATTCCACAACCCCCTAACAGCTACTTTCATCTTTCTTCCACCATCCTCTTACTCTAAAGTGAAGGCAACATGTTTATCCCTTTTTCTTCAGCAACGTTTTTCTGTTCAAAATCCTCTAATTTACAAAGTGAAAATGAACCATATTAGTGTCGGCGAAGCTTTTTCAGCGGGTATAGGCTTAGCCTTCGGCTTGGCTATGGCACAGTATACCTTTTCATTAATGAAACCGTCTGAAAGAATTAGACAGGTTGTTGTCTGCCTAAAATGCGGCAGCACAAATCCAATTGAAAACAAGTTTTGCTGTCAATGTGGTCAACCCATCTATCCTCCGCCTTCAATCAAATGTGCCAAATGCGGAACTCAAATGCCTTCCAACTGGAATTTTTGCGGCATGTGTGGTGCTTCGCTTAGAAAAAAGGCTAAAACAAGAAAAAGAAGAGAAAGAAAGATTTAGGCTAGTTTTTCTCCGCAGTTTCCGCAGAACTTTGTTCCAGGCGGATTTTTTGCCTTGCATTTTGGACAGATTATTTCTGTTCCAGTCTGCTGCTGTGTTAACGGTGTACCGCAATTTCCACAGAATTTCATGCCAGCAGGGTTTTCTGCTCCACACTTTGGACATACGACTTTAGCTTGTGGAGTAAGGCTTGTGCCACAGTTCCCACAGAATTTGGCTCCAACAGGATTTTTGGCTCCGCATTTTGGACATACAACTAACTGTTGCGCTTGAGCTTGCTGCATTTGCTGAGCCATTATATAAGGCATAGTTAACCCCATTCCAGCACCTACACCCGCTGCTGCCGCACCGCCGCCTTCAGAGCCTTTAAGCTCTGATGCTGTTTCTTTCATGTATTGCATCATCATGGCTTGAGAACCCATTCCAGAAGCGAATCTTCTGGCTTCTTCAGGGATGTTTATGCCTTCGAACACGCAGTCTATCACTTTCAAGCCAACTCTTGAGGCTTCATCACTTATTTTTAATGACACTTTATCTGTGGTTTCGTCAACATTTTTCACAAGTGTGAAAATGTCCCAGTGGGCAAACTCGTCTATTATACGTTCGTTTATGAATCCCCTAATGTATTCTTCCACGTCCTTTGATGTGCTTGCGTTTCTGTTGCCGAAAAATTCTGTTACGAAAAGTTTTGGGTCTTCAACCTTGTAGAGCATGTAACCGTAAAAGCCAAGTTCAGCCTGATATTTTATGTCTCCGCTAGGCGCGGAATAGGCTTTACCGCCAAAATTTGCTCTAAACTGGCTGTTGCTAACGAAAACTACTTCACAGTCGAAAATGTCGCCTATGATACGTAAAGCTTTCAAAACCGCTGTTAAAAGAGGAATATTATTGCTTGTAATCGTGTGTCTTCCAGGTCCAAAAACATCGTAGGCTTTGCCGTCTCGGAAGAAGACAGCCCACTGGTTTTCTTTAACTATAACTTGACTTCCATACTTTAGCGTGAGTTTTGGGAATCTATAAGCAATGTCTTCTGGACTCGCAAAATCCCATGCGACTCTTTCAACAATTGGCATTTACCTTTTACACCTCCAGGGGTCTAAACTTTTTTTCTCTTTCATCCCATTTAGACTCAAAACCGAGTATTAAGGATTTAATGTTCCTAGCTTTGGCTGCCGCTTCAGTCCAGTTTTCAGCTTGACTGTCAACATACAAGTCGTTAACTGCATTTATTATCGCATCTATTTCCGCGCTTAACGTTTTGTCGTAATCGAAAACACGAGCCAGTTCCCTCTCTCTTATCGACCCTTTGCGATCCATCAAACCTGCATAGCCGTAATCTGCGCGGTTAACTTTTTCTGCTACTCTGTCCATTACTTGAATTACTTTTTTGAAGTCGTCTGTTGCTTTTCCAGCGTTTAAAGCCGCAAGGTAAATTTCTTCCCATTTGTGGCGTAGGCTTTTGAAGTCAGCATAATATAGGTCTCGAAGTTTTCTGTCAAGTTCTCTTAAGTCTTCCCTTGTGGCGTAGCCCATGCCGAAAACGTTCTGGATTTTTGCAAGCATTCCCTGCCTATCCTTTACTTTTTCTACAGTATCTTTTTCTGACATTTCAAGTCCTTCTAGACTATTTTAAATAAGGGTCTCCCTCCACCTAAAACTTTCCCTTCGCAACCATCTACTGCAATCACGTAGTTTTCGCCGCCTAAGGTGTAGTGAACAAACCATATGGGAACGTGCACAAGTTCGCCTTCGCCGACAACTATGTTTGTTTTGCATGATTCTAAAGTGTCCACCTTTCCACGGGCAATCAGCCTTTCCTTTGCTTCAATTTCTGCTTTAACGGTTGTTTTTGCTTCTTCCTCGTTTAGTTCGATGTTGAGAAATTCAGCGTCTGAAGGAATTTTGCCTACGTCAAAGGGAATTTTTCTAGAAGCTGGCACATCATAATAGTTTATTTCACTAATCAACGTTCTTCGGGCTAGCGTAGGCCAGATGTAACTGTTTGCGAAGGAGTAGGAAACTGTGCGCGGCCTTTTTTCTTTCTGCTGCATTTCAGCATAAGCCTTTACGCCGGCAAAAAGCATTTTTCCAAACTTTTTAAATCCGCTAGCTCTCTTATCCTTAACAGCTTCTTCCGCTTGGTGCAATTCTCCCATAATTCCCGTTCCAGTAATTCCTTTAAACCACGTGTTGGCGTTGGCTTGGAAAACCCAGAAAGGAACATAGCGGAGCTTAACGTTTGTTATTTGCGCGTCTTTTGAAACTCCAACTCTTAATAGGCCTTTGTCCATGTATTTTCTCGCTGCTTCCACTGCTTGCTGGGCGAAAAGGCGGTTTTCAAGCATGCTATGCTTTTTTATTTCTTCTCTGGTGGCTATGGTCATTGTGAAGCCGCAGTATCTACAAGTATAAATTATATCCTCTTGAGTTACGCTAATCGGAGCGCCGCATCGGGTGCACTTTGTAGGCAGAGGCTGTGCTGGTTTCGGAGTTGGCGGCTTAGGAGGAGAAGGCGCTGTTGGCTGCGTTGGAGTTGGCGGAGCCGCTGCGCTTACTTGTTCTGTGTGGCTTTTGAAAGCTTGAGGGTTTTTTGCAGAAGCCAAAATCACGTCTTCAACTATGAACCAAACTTCTTGGTTGTCTTCTCTTATTCCAGAAACCATAAAGTCGTCTGGAACTCCTTTAACACTTAAAGTTTCTTTCGCTCCAAACAGTCCGGGCTTTTTGTACTCTATTAGAAAGCTTGTTTCGCCGGTTAACACCCGCTCTATTTTGTATCCATGCTTTTCAAAGGAAGCTTTCAGTTTCTCTTGTAAAGCTTTGATGTCAACTCCAAGACCTTGATACCTTGCCATAAACCCTCATCTTCTCAAAATCTTCGCGTTCCATGGGAAGCCTCACGGGATTCATCGCGGTATTTGCGGTTCCAAACTTCCTCCAAATTGTTACCGCATCGAGGACAGGCTTTAACAGGGTTTGGCATGGGCTGTGTTATAAAACCACATCCCCCATATTCTCTTAAACATTCGATTACGTATGGAAAGTTTATGGCAGGCCTTACTTCGTGCGTTAGGTCTGGTCGTCCTTTAACTGCGGCAACTCCTTTCACTTTTATTTCCAGCTCTGTAAAGGGGTCTGGCTTCGAATATTGCGGAATGTCGATTTGGAAAGGCTGTTCGTAATGCTGTCCCTTCCGAAGGTTAACGGGACCGCCAACAGGAATTTTCGTTGAAGCGAGAGAGGATGATGAACTGTAACTGCTGAAGCCTTTTTTCCATTTTATTTTTTTGTTTCCGCCGAATTCTATTCGAAACTCATCCACTGAAATGTCTTCTTGAGCGTCTAAAACTATTCGCCCGGCTATTCGCCCGGTAAGTTTGTCAGTATAGTTGTAGGCAACTTCGTTGAGTTTCAGTTCTATTTTTGCTTTTGGTGCCGAGAATTTTTTAAATAGTCCCATTTTTTCGCTTCCATTAAAACAATATTATAATTGCGGCTTCTTTGCTTTAAAATTTATGGAAACAATAACTTGTTAAACTTCTAGTTATTCAGCATCAAACAGTTATCAGCGGGTAAATCTCCTTTACAACATATTCTAAGTATCGCTCTTTATCTGTCAAATTGAATATGGTTACTGAAGCATCCCTTGTCACACCCACCACGTAGCCGTACTCCTTAGACCTTGCCACAACATACCATAAGTCGCCACGCCTACAATAATCCTCAAAAAGCGAAGTGTTAATCAAGTCTGGACCGTAAAGCGAAAGTTTGTTCACGTTGGGAATGTCAACATTGTCGAAAAACGTGATTTTGGTGTCTTCCGGATTTTTGAGATGAAACTCACGTAGAGTTTCTGGCGGAATTCTGGCTTCTAACACGCCGCCTAGTTTTTCAAACAGGATTTCGCTGAGTTTGTTGGCGATAAAATTGGCTAGGCGCTTTTTCTCCACAACGGTTAAAAACGTAACATTTTCCTGCTGTGAAAAGCTGAAGAGCGCCTCCACAGTGCGGGGCATGGGCATAACCTTGCCTCTGTGAAATATGTGCATAACGTAATCGTGGGAGTAGACGCCCCTAAGCATGTTTTCTTTGGGCAGAAGCCCTACAACTTCGCTTACAAGAGTAAACTTGTAGTCGCCTTCCTCGTAAGGTTCTTCAAGCTTGTAACCTTCCAGTCTCGAAGCAATTTCAGCTATAGAAAGCGGTTCCAAAAGCCTAAAGACTTTGCCAGCAACAACCATGAACCATGTTTTAACCCTCCATGTATTTTGCCTTGTCGTGCTTATGAAATTTTGCTTTATAGCAAAAATTGTGAAAATTGCATGTAAAAATTTAACATTCTCCAGAGCCCTTTTGATTTAGTTTTTGCCTAATTGTTTTAATAAGAGATTTTCACCTTTAGTATCTACTGCGAAAAGAGGCAAACTGCGTCAATGCTGATTCAAGAGGTAATCCTAGAAAATTTCATGAGCTATGAATATGCCAGGGTACCCTTTAAACCCGGCGTGAACGTCATCTGCGGACCCAACGGGTCTGGAAAATCCTCGCTGTTACTGGCAATTTCAGTAGCTCTAGGACAATCTTATACTGAACGCTCCAAAAAGCTGAGCGACCTGATACGTTGGGGAAAAGATCAAGCCCGCGTTACACTGGTTTTGGATAACAAGAAAAGGGGCGGTAAAAGACCAGTTCCAAAAATTAAAAAAGACCAAATTTTCCTAACGCGGGTTTTACGTCGCGACGGCAAATACTGGTTTGCACTTGAAAACAGAGCCGTCACAAAACAGGACGTTCAGAGGCTGCTAGCCAGGCTGGGCGTTGACCCAGACAACATGCTCATAATCATGCACCAGAACATGGTTGAACAGTTCACAGTGCTTTCACCCCAAGAAAAACTGAAAATGGTGGAAGCAGCCGTAGGTCTTGAACCCTACAGAAAAAATGTTTTGCAAGCCCAGAAAAAGCTAACACGCATAATGAGCCAAGAAGAGTCTGTAAGCAAACTTTTGGAATCTGCCGAGCAAACGTTAAACTATTGGAGAGAACAGTATGAAAGATTCCAAGAGAAAAAGCAGTTGCAGACCAAAAGGAGGTTTTTGGAAAGAGAGCTTGCATGGGCTGAAGTTATCCGAAGAGAAGAAACCGTTAGAGAATTGGAAACAGATAAGAAAAAGGAGAACGCCATCCTAGAGCAAATTGAAAACGAAACAAAAACAGTAAAAGAACAACTGCAAACTCAGCAAAACCAGCTGGGAAAACTAAGAGATTCTTGGAAAAACCTCTTCAATGAACGCTTAAGCCTTGAAAGAGAGAAAGCCTCAAACGAAACCACAATTGCCCTATGCGAACAATTTCTAAAGGAAACATCCCTTCTAGGAAATCCAACCATACAAATAGCCAAACAAAAGTTTAAACTTCTAGAAAGCCAAAACCTGAAAGAACTAATACAAAATTCCAAACAAAATCTTTCTAAAGTAAACCTTCAAATAAACGAAAACCAGTCGAAAACTAAAGGGTTAGAAGAGGAAATTGAAAAAATCAGAAACCAACTTGTAGAAAGCCGCATCAAACTCGCACTGCTCCAATACCGAAAAGAAACCGTCACAAGCAGCATAGAAAAGCTTGAAAGAGAATTAAAAGATGCTAAAAACCTTTTAGACGAAGCCATAAAAAAGGCGGAGCAAATCGGACCTAGAATCGCCGTTGTAAAAAGTATAGGGGAAATTCTTGACGAAATAAGAGTTACAGACGGACACTTGGCAGCCCTCGCAGATGTTTCAGAAGACATAGAACGCATATACGAATCCTATTCAAAACTTTATCTAGAACTTAAAGAGAAAGCCCAACAAGTTGCAGAGAACAGAGAAAAAGCCTTGGAAGAAGTTAAAACAAGGATGCAGAACTGGCGCACAGTAATTCAAAGCCTACTCGACCGCGTAAGTTTAGAGTATCAAAAGATTTTAGCTCAAGCCCAAGCTGTTGGAGAAGTCAAACTTGTCAACGGGCATGACATAGAAGCCGCTGGACTTGAAATCCTAGTAGGATTTAAAGGCGGAAAACCAGTTTCCTTAAACGCTTACACGCAAAGTGGAGGCGAAAGAACAACAGCAACCATGAGCTTTCTACTAGCTTTACAAAAGCATGTCCGCTCACCCTTCCGCGCTGTAGACGAATACGACGTCCACATGGACCCTAAAAACCGCGAGTTAATAGCGAAAATGCTTGTTTCAATGATAAAAGACGCTAACGCACAATACATTGTGATTACGCCGAGCCAAGTGACCTTCACAAGGGAAGAAGCCAACATAATCACTGTTCAAAACGTTGAAGGAAAATCCGTTGTTAGAGGAGTAGCCTAAAATGTCTAAGCGAAAGAGAATAAAAATTGGCAGAGAGAAACTTCAGCGCATAATTGAAATGTGCAAGTCTGTGGAAGAGCGTTCTCTTGACCCCTTCCTTATAGACGTTGACGAAGCAGTAAAAACCATTAAAAAATTTTTTCCAGAATGGGAAATTCCAGAAGACTTATGTTTAGATGCTGAAACGGTTTATCATCTAGCCTCGGTGATAAAACTTCAAAGCGAATGGGTTAAACACCGCTCCACCTCGCTTTACACAGACCCTTTCCTTTTAACAGAGAAACTTGTCCACATAGAAAAAGAAGAGATGGTTGAAACCTTTCTCAAAGCTTGGCACCCCATAGTAGAGATGGAACAAATTTCACTTCACAGCCTTGCAGAAGCCCTAAGATACTGGGAAAACCTACTGCCGTTAAGTGAGAGATGGCAAGAATTTCAACCGTCAGAAATCCGAACAAGCCCAGCTACAAGAGAAGAGCTTATTAGACAGAGAATATTGCGGGAGAAAGCCTTCTCTGAAGAACTGGAAAGTTTCTGGCAAGAACTAAAAAACAAGGTTAAAGAAAAAGGTGTAGAAGGAAAGATTCGCTACTGGGATTTCGTCGGCGCAGAAACCTATGAAGAAACAGTTCACAGAGCATTTCTAACAAGCTTTCTAGTAACCTACGGCTACGCATCACTGGAAATTCAGTCCTTAGAAGAGGAAATTTTCATCAAACCAAACGAAAAGCCAGCAGCAAAAACAAGAAAAAAACAGCTAGTTTCCATACCCATAGCTGTCACAACGGAAGACTGGACAAAATGGAAAAAGGGTGAACTACAATGAGAAGAAGAAAAGGCTATTACGCAAGCAAAATGAAAAGGGCGGTTCACCTACTCTTTTACAAAAGACACACAAAACCCGGAGTAAAAGGCTGGGAGCTTCGAAAAGCTTTAGGCGCAGACTATCCAAAAGTTCTGAAAATCCTAGACAACTATCTAAAGGCTTTAGACTTGCAGGTGAAAACAGTTTTTGAAGGAGAAAAGCCCGTTGAAAAACCCACCCTAGAACAGTTGGATAAGGCAAGATTCTACATAACCTTAAGAGGCGATTTAACGCCTAAAGAGGCTAAGATGATAGGGTGGCGGATAGACGATTTAGCAGGACTTGCAATAACAATTGCCTATGTAATCTCCAAAAAGGGGAAGGCTCCACGAAAAGAGGTGGAAGAACTGCTTCGCGATAAATTGCCGGGATGGAAAGTTGGCTTAAACGTTGACCGCTACATTAGATATGGATATTTGACGCAAGATGAGAATGAACAGCTTTATTTAGACTGGAGAACACGCGCCGAAATAGATCAGAAAGCCTTCATAGACATGTTATTATCAAAATAAGATTAATTTAACTTTCCAAAATTATTTTCTTATTTTGTGGTAAATAAAGGCTATAATATCTATAACTATTAACGCGGTAAGAACAAGTAAGGGGCTTCCAAGGAACTGGTTTGCAAAGGATTCGTCTGCAGCACTGACACTAGATATTAAGCTGAATAAAAGGAAAACTAGGTTCAGAACTAACATTGTCCGTTTTGCCATCGCCATGTTCTCCAACACTAGGTTATGCTAACGTTTTGTATTTGGAAGTATCTCTTAGCCAGAAACCGCAGTCTTTCAGCGTTCCGCCCATTCTTTCCTATGGCTACACCTTTGTCCCGTGGATTAACATTTACAACAGCAATGGTTCTTCCGTCTGGTCTTTCAGTTATGCGAACCTCTCGTACAGCTGCTGGCTTTAAAGCATTTTTAATAAACTGTGCTGGGTCATCCGAATATTCAATTATCTCATGCTTCTTCCCAGTCATCCTTTCCAAGACGCGAATGTTTCTTCCACCCTTGCCTATGGCAACGCCAACCTGTCCCTCATTAACAACAAAGATCACTCGCCCCTGCTCTTCGTCCACAATGCAGTCTTTAACGCTTGCACCGGTTATACTTTCAAACAAGGCGATATAACGCATTTCTCTGCTCGTAAATTTTATTCCACTCGTCATTCGCTTCCTCCGCTCGACTCTTCCCCTTCAATTTTTTCTGTTAATCTAAGAATTTCAGAATCACCGGGCTCTCTTATACTTAACGCTGAAATTGGGAAAGGTTTTCCACAGATACCAGCCAAATCGAGGGATGTGCCTCTGTAAGTGATTATGGGGACATTAGAAAGTTTGCAGTAATACTCTAGGTCGCTTCTAACGTTTGAGGGACAGTTGGAGGCTAAAATTAGCAGTTTTGCTCTTCCTGTTTTGGCATTATGTATGGCTGATTTTGTTCCAAAAGCCACCTTACCCGTTTTCACCGCTGTAGCAATGGCTTTATCAATGTCAATCATTTACCTTCACCTTTGCCCTCGCTTTTTGACTCTAACGTGGACATAAACAATTCCACAAGCCCTGTGCCGATGGGTATAGACTGTCCAACTATTACGTTTTCGGTTACACCTTCTAAGGGGTCGCTTTCACCTTTTACAGCCGCATCAATAATATTGGGAACAGTTATTTCAAAAGCTGCTCTGGCTAAGACGCTTGACTTTTTACCGCTTATACCATGCCTACCTATCTGCTGCACTCCACCAGTAGAAGTCATCATGTCCGCAACAAGCATCACGTGGCGAACATCCACGTCCAAACCTTGCTCCTCTAAAACTCCCTTAGCCTCGTTGATTAAAGCGTTTCTAGCTGCTTCAATTCCCAAGGTTTTAGCTATTTCATGAACATTGTTCGTGGTGGTTCTTGAAGTGTCAACGCCAGGAACTTCTAAAACTTTTGAAAGATTTGAACCGTCCGTCCTTATAACCCATTCACCTCGTTCTTCAGTGACCAAAACACGTTTTATACCTGGCACTCCGCGAATATGGAAGGATGAAACTTTGCTAAGCAGTTTTCTGATAGCCTCAGCTTTTTCGGGCTTTATATGTATTTTGTTGCCCCTTATTTTTACTGCAGCATTAGGGATTTCTATCTTTTCTTTCAATTCTTTTAGCGTTACTTCTCTGTCTTCCATCATTGTCCTGCTAAGTTCCACGATTATTTCTCCTCGTATGGGGTCTTCGTAGATTTTTTCCGCAAGATTCTCTAATGTTGTGTAAACTATGTTACGGGCAATTTTCACCGCAGATTCTCTGTTTTTTCTATACTTTTCTGTAAGGTATATTGTCATTATGGGCGTAGAGGGCATACGTCTCGCATCAACAATCTCTATCAGTCTAGGCAACCCTAAGGTTACGTTCTGTTCTCTAACCCCTGCATAGTGGAAGGTTCGAAGAGTCATCTGTGTGCCGGGCTCACCTATTGACTGGGCTGCCACTATTCCTACAGCTTCGCCCGGTTCCATTAAAGCCCGCTTGTAATGTTCAATTGTTAATTGGATTACTTTGTCTACGCCGTTTTTAGTAAGTTTTGCCTTAGCTAGACCACGTTTAAGCTCGTTCAAAATTATGGGTGTAAGCTGATTTTTAATCTTTTTCAGTTGTTCCTTAATGTATTCTTTTGATGCTGGTGTGCCTTTCCTTGTAGCTATTTTTATCTGTTCAATAAGCCTTGTTACGTTAACAGCTTTGCCGTGGTCGCTTTTAGCTGGGTCTACACCGTCTTCGCCATATCTGAACTGGATTATGTCTCCTGCTGAGTTTCTTACAGTTCCATCGTATTCCAAGCGGATATGCTCCAAAGCGTTGATCAGTCTTCTCTGCATATAACCGCTCTGTTGAGTTCTGACAGCCGTGTCTACAAGTCCTTCTCTGCCGCCCATTGCGTGGAAGAAGAATTCTATTGCGTCGAGTCCTTTCTGGTAAGATGAGTTTACAAATCCTCGCGCTTTAGGTCGAGGGTCGCCAGATTTAAAGTGGGGTAAGGCGCGACCTAGATATCCCCGCAATATTCTTTTTCCACGAACAGACTGTTGTCCTACACAAGCGCTCATCTGCCCAATATTTAGGCTTGAACCTCTAGCGCCTGACCTTGTCATTACTATGCCAGAGTTTTCCAGGGTAAAGTCTTCGTCTGCTATTTTTCCCGCTTCATCTCGGGCTTTAGCAAGCTCGTTCATCACGTAAATTTCGAAGGATTCTTCAAGAGTTTGACCTGGAAGCCTCGGCAGAGTGCCTTTACGATAGCTTTCTATTAGTTCTTCCACTTTTTTCTGAACTTTTTCCATTGTTCTCTTTATTCTGTTCTCTGCGGTTGGAGAAAGCACAAGTTCATCATAAGAGTATGTGAATCCTCTCATAGTTAAGAAAAGTTTCAGCAATCTCGTTATCTTGTTTAGAAACTCTCGCGCTGCCTTTGATCCATACTCTTTGATTATTCTGTGAAGGAGGCTTTCAGACTGTTCTGCGCCTATGGCACGTCTATCAATAACGCCGCTTATTAATTCACCATTTTTTACAACTACATAGGCATCATAAGGACACTTTTCCTCTTGACATTTGGCACAGCCTTGGCAAATGTTCGCTTTCAAAACATAGTTCATGTCCTTTGGCAAAAATAGGCTAAAAATTTGCTTGCCAGTCCAGAGAGGCTGTGGCTCTTTGATTTTTGGTTCCGGCAATGGTCCTTCATACTGGGCTGCGATTAACAGTCGGTTAACCTCTTCTTTTGTAAGATAGTTTGTTTTACGCGTGAAAAGGTATGCGGCGGTGATAAAGTCTCGAATGGCGCCGATTATTGGTCCGCCAAATCTGGGTGACAATATTTGGTCTTGAACTTGCATCAGTAGCAGAGCCTCGGTTCGTGCTTCTTCGCTTTGGGGCACGTGGAGGTTCATTTCGTCTCCGTCGAAGTCTGCGTTGTAAGGTGGGCATACGCAAAGATGTAAACGGAAAGTTTTGTATGGCAGAACTCGCACGTAATGTGCCATAATGGACATGCGGTGGAGAGAAGGTTGACGGTTGAATATGGCTATATCTCCGTTTCTAAGATGTCTTTCCACAATAAAGCCTGGCTCTAAAGACTCCGCAATTTTTTCTCTGTCCACAACAAACTCAAGCCTTACACGCTTACCATCTGGTCTAATAATGTAAAGTGCACCCGGATACACATCTGGACCGTTTTTAACAAGTTTTCGCATCTCCTCTAGATTCCACTCTGTAACTTTTTCTGGAACAGAAAGGCGCATGGCAACTTGGAGCGGCACACCCACCTCGTTTATATCCAAGTTTGGGTCTGGAGAAATTACGGTTCGAGCTGAAAAGTCAACTCTTTTTCCTGAAAGGTTGCTTCTAAATCTTCCCTCTTTTCCCTTTAGTCTTTGTGAAATTGTTTTTAGAGCTCTTCCTGAGCGGTGTCTGGCTGGAGGTATTCCTGAAGCTTCGTTGTTGAAGTATGTTGTCACATGGTACTGGAGAAGTTCTGAGAGGTCTTGGATTATGAGTGTGGGTGCTCCAGCGTCCATGTTCTCTTTAAGTCTTTGGTTAATGCGGATTATGTCTACCAGTTTGTGAGTTAGATCGTCTTCTGAGCGGATACCAGATTCTAACGTGATTGAAGGGCGGACATAGACGGGAGGAACGGGCAAAACCTGGAGAACCATCCATTCTGGACGTGCAAATTTTGGATTAAAACCAAACAGTTCAAGGTCTTCATCTGGTATACGCTCCAACCTTTCTCTAACCATGCTGGGTGTAAGAGGCTCTGAACCGCTTTCAGGTATTTGCTCGCTAAACTTTGTGGGTTTTTCAAAAACTATTTTATATTGGATCGTTCCGCAGTGGGGGCACTGTTTGACTCTTGCTTCTTGAACAACCGACTTGAAAAGCTCATTGGGAACTGTGCCGAAAAGCTGACGAGCTCTATTTATTTTTTTCTGAACTCTTTCGATTGCTTCGTCAGATAGAAGTATGCGACCACAGTTCCTGCAAGTAGCTCTCAAAAGGTCGTATATTATCTTTGTAAATTCGATGTGTATTATTGGAACTGCGAGCTCAATGTGGCCAAAGTGTCCTGGACAGCGAAGGGCGGTGTTCCCGCAGGTTTTGCATCTCTGTCTTGGCTCTAACGTTCCGAGTCTGCCGTCCATTAGTCCAGCTGTTATTGGGGCGCCGTCTTCATCGTACGTGTCGGGTGTTTGAATTTCTACAACTGAAAGTTTACGAATTTCTTGGGGTGAGAATAATCCGAAGCTTATTTCATCGACAACTTTGTGAACTGCTTCTGCTACTGCCATTTTATGCCTTCTCCTTAAGCTTTAATTTCGGTGATATACAAAGGCTCATCAACTCTTGCAGAAGAAGTTTAAACGCGTAAGAAACTATAACTGGGGAAACTTTCGCTTTTTCCTCGCAGATGTTACAAACGTATTTTCTTTGCCTCATATCATAGTAGGCTATGTGACCGCAGTTTTCACAAACATACAAAGTGTACTTGTCCGACTCTTCTAGTAGCCTATCTTGAAGAAGCATTGCTGCGCCATGCCCGATCAAGCAGTCGCGTTCCATTTCTCCAAATCTTAACCCTCCGCCCCTAGCCCTTCCCTCTGTAGGTTGCCGTGTGAGCATTTGCACTTGTCCCCTTGCCCGTGCATGTATCTTGTCTGAAACCATGTGATGCAGCTTTTGATAATAGACAACTCCAACAAAGACGTCTGCAACAAGTTTTTCGCCTGTTACACCGTTGTAGAAGACTTCGCCTCCAGTGTGGCTGAACCCAAGCTTGATTAGAGCTTTTCTGAGTTCTTCGGGCTTGTCGTTTGAGAAGGGTGTTCCGTCGATAAGCTCTCCCTGCATGGAGGCTACTTTTCCAGCTATGGATTCGACAAACTGTCCAATGGTCATTCTTGACGGTATAGCATGCGGGTTTATTATTATGTCTGGAACTATGCCGTCTTCTGTGAAGGGCATGTCTTCTTGCGGAACAATTAAGCCTATTACGCCTTTTTGCCCGTGACGAGAAGCAAACTTATCACCTAATTCGGGAATCCGCTGGTCTCGAACCCTAACTTTTACAAGTTTGCTTCCTTCCCCTGATTCTGTTATAAAAATTGCATCGACAGTGCCCGTTTCTGAAGGCCGCATATCCACAGAAGTATCCCGCATTGAAGGACCTTTCACCTCAAACTCTTTGTATTCTTCAAGGAAGCGTGGCGGGCTTATTCGCCCTATTAACACGTCGCCTCCTGAAACATTGGCTTCTAGGCTTATGATGCCATCTGGTTCTAAAAGCCTATAATATTGTTCTCCTCTATATCCGCGTATTCCAGGCTCAGGCAATGTGAATTTGTCTTTTAATCCACCTAAGTATTGGCGGCATTCTCCCTCGTATATCCTGTAGAATGTTGAGCGGCCTAATCCTCTTTCTATGGAGGCTTTATTGAAGATTAAGGCGTCTTCCATGTTGTAGCCTTCATAGGAAAGCACGGCAACAACACAGTTTTGTCCTGAAGGACGCAATTTATATCCCATCATATCCATTAACGCTGTTTCAACCATGGGTATCTGCGGATAATGTAGAATATGGGATCTTGAGTCGACGCGTTGGTGGAAGTTGGTGGCATAAACTCCTAAAGCTTGTTTTGCCATTGCTGCTTGATAGGAGTTGCGGGGTGACTGGTTATGTTCTGCGTATGGTATCGTGGACGCGCAGATTCCAAGAATCATGTATGCGGCAAGTTCCAAGTGTGTGTGTTCTGGCGTTAGTTCTTCTTGGTTTAGTGCGACATAAGCGTTTTCTTCTTCTTCAGCATCTAAATATTCGACGATGCCGTTTTTAACAAGGTCTTCCCATGACCATTCGCCCGATTCTATCTTTTCTACATGCTCTTTTTGAAGTCTTGGAACGCCTTTATCAACAATTATTAGGGGACGTCTAACTCTTCCCTCATCGCAGTTAACATATATTTCGTCTCTTTCGCCATGGATTTTGGAGAAGTAGGCTATGTTTACTTCTGTGGAGATTTCTCCAGTTCTTCTTCTTTCTCGAAATTCTTTGGTAAGCTTTTCCGCATCAGTGCAGTATCCGATGATGTTTCCGTTCACGAAAACTTTGGCTCCAGAAAGCCTTAAGGTCTCGTTGGCTTCGTATATTGGGACTACGCCCATGTCATAAAGCACTTGTCTAATTTTTTCGGGATTTACACCCACAGAGGTGGAAGCTGACAACGCCAAATTTTTAACTAATCCACAGTTGGAGCCTTCCGGCGTCTCGTTTGGACATAGTCTTCCCCAATGGGTTGCATGCAAATCTCTGGCTTCAAAGTTTGGTTGACTTCTACTTAAAGGTGATTGGAGTCGGCGAAGATGGCTTAAAGTAGATATATAATTTGTTCTGTCTAGAAGCTGGGTTACACCAACCCGTCCTCTGCCCCAGTTTCCAGTGGCAAGGGAATGTTGAAATCTTTCTGTTATTATTCCAGGGCGGACTGCCGCTGAAACCGTTATTATGGGGCCTTTCACGCCTATGCGTTCAAGCTGATATTTTATGTCTCTGACAAGGTTTCTGAAGGCTACTCGGAAAAGGTCTGCGAGAAGGGGACCTGCAAGTCTTAACCTTTTGTTTTTGAAATGGTCTTTGTCGTCAGGTTTTCTTCTTCCTAGGCTAAGTTCGATTACTCTGCAAGCCATTTCGCCTAGAAATATGGCTTTTTCTCTTCTGGTTTCGCTTGTTCTACCTATATGGGGTAAAAAGTTCTTGTCAATTACGCTCTCTGCTTTTTGTATACGGTATTCTTCAACTTGTCCGTGAGCTACACGGTTTCCGATAAATAATACTGCATCTTTAACAGTGTCTACACCCACAGCCTTTTCAAATGAAGGTTCCAGTTTACTTTGAATTTCTTTTTCTGCGGAAACAGCTTCAGCTATTTCTCTGTCCGACTCCAGTCCTAAAGCCCGCATGATAACAATGAATGGAACTTCTGTAGGCACTCCGGGCATGGAAACATAAAGAGCACCATCCGACTTCATTTTTAACTCTATTCTAGCTCTAAAACCAACAGTTGTGGAGAAAAGTTTAGCTTGATAAACCGGTGTGGCTCCCTTCTCATTCACATCCACTATTATGCGGTTTGGAGCCAAGTCTTCCATAGCCACTATAACGCGTTCTGAACCATTAACTATGAAGTAGCCGCCTGGGTCATCCGGGTCTTCGCCGCAAGCTATTAGCTCTTCACGAGAAAGCTGAGACAAGAAGCAGAGTTTTGACTTCAACATTACAGGAATATTTCCAATGAATACTAGCTCCGTGTCTTGCTCTCTGCCATCTATTATGGGCGTCATTTCCAGAGCTATAGGCGCTGCATAGGTTAAGTTTCGAAGCCTAGCTTCCATGGGATAAATTTCATGTTTCGTACCGTCAACTTCTGTCACATAAGGGCCGGTTATCCTAGTTTGAGGGTCTATTATCCAGACCTGTCCAAGCTTCACTTTGTAAGGACTTTCAGGGACATCTATAGATATCTCGCCTACCTCATCTATAACTTCCTGTATGCCGTGGTCTATAAACTCGTTGTAAGAATCAAGATGCTGACGCACTAAGCCTTTCTCTTGGAAAAAGGCTTTTAGTAAAAGGTTTATATCTTCTTTTGAGATTTCAGACACTTCTAACCTCTCCGAAAATTTTCGCGTTTAAATTTAAATTATGGAACATGTTTGGTGGGGAATTTTTCAAACTTTAGATTTCCTCCCGCTGTTGGATCATCCGACTTAAAAATGGTTAAAAATGGTCTCCAACATTCTTAAAGAGCTAAAACACGTAAACTGCAACGCTTACTAATAAACTTTATTGTGTAGTTTTGGAATATTATTGCAAAGTTTTTGTTTGCCTGTGTTTCACTTCCTTTTCTGGAAGTAGACTATTCCGTCTTTTCAATCTTTTCTCATTCCATTTCTTTCAGCAGTTTGACTTTTATTTCTTTAAAGCATAAGCCTAATAATAGGAAGAATACAGGAAAAATTTAAGCTGGAAAGCCTAAAACGTCGAAATTTTCACATATAACTATATTAAGTTAAAACTATTGGAAAACTGAGTAATAGAAACAAAATGGACGCAGTGGAGAAATGAATAAAGTACCTTTAATAATTGTTAGAATCCCTAAGAGAATTGCAAAACAGTGGATATTGAAGCATGAGAAGGATGGTCTTGACGAATACAACATCTCCATTTTCTTGAAGCTTCAATACGAGTTGGGAAATTATGATTTGACACCTGAGGGTTTGCTCTTGTTTACTATGCGTTTTCAGAAGCGTGGCGGGCAACCTATGAGAGCTATTTTTTGGGTGAGGAAGAAAAAGATTAATGATGTGGCGGAACTAATATTAATAAGGGCGCATGCAGAGCAATTATGAAGGAGAATATTATGCAAAAGCTTGTTGAAGCAAGAATAGAAGTTGACGAGAAGATTACTGGCGGCGAAAGGCTACCGGAGGTTATGACCCTTTACGCTGTTGATTCGGAACATTTTGTGATAACGGCTAACCCGATAAAAAGCCTTGAGGACAAAGCACTCACAAAAATGCAGGTTAAAGTGGTCAGCGAACAAAACAGGCATGTCATAATGCTTCCTTTGAAAATTTTTAATTTTTATCATCTTGACGAAAACGACTATACAATCATGACTTCAGAAAAAGATCCCAAAACAATTATAATCGCGATTTAAGAGTGTTAACTGAAAGTCTTTATCGATTTTACTGTCTGCTTATTGTGTGTGCACGTTTTCGCTTGGTAAATGCCTCTCTTTTTTAAGGAACCGTTTTCTTCTTTGTAGATGATGACGATAAGTCTTTTCTTAAAATTGATTGGACTTCCACGGAATGTGAAGAGAAGTATAAGCCTAATAACAGAAAGAGTGTATGGAAAATTTATCAATTATTGGGCTTTTTCAGCTTCAATAGTGACTAGCCCCCCTCTCTCTAGATTTTTCAGTTTTAACAGATGCTCTCAAATGTCGGTAGGTTTAAATTATTATTTTTCAATTTGAAACATTGGGCGGCGGTAGCCAAGCCAGGTCAAAGGCGGAGGACTCAAGATCGGGTGTTGGCTTATTAAGCCCCTATGAGCCATCCTCTCCCGTAGGGGTTCGCCGGTTCGAATCCGGCCCGCCGCATCATGTTTTGTATTTTAGTTGTACGGGTGGTCGGGAAGGTTTATTAATACTTGCGATTTAATAAACGCTTGTGGTGCAGGAAATGAGAAAAAGAAAAAAGGTTTATGCAAAAAAGAAGGCTGATGATTTGAAACTTGAAATCATAGTTGATTTTTCACCCTACGAAAATTTGATTCGCAGCAAAATTGTTTAGTATGAGTTTTCTTTAAACTTTTAAGCCAGTACTCTTTTTTATAGGCATTCTCAAAGGAGAGCTAGAAGTGATTAGCAAAAACTTGGTTGGCAGATGCGGATTGTATTGCGGTGCTTGCGGGATTTATAGAGCCTACAAGGACGACGGAGAACTTTTAGAAAACCTTGCAAAAAGTTTCAAATGCCCACCAGAAAAAGTTCGCTGCGAAGGATGCATGGCTTTAACTCCAGAATGTTGGGGATACGACTGCAAAATTGTCAAGTGTTTAAGGGCTAAAGGATTGGATTTCTGCTACCAGTGCAGCGAATATGAAAAAGGGTCTTGCGAAAAATTTGAGAACTTAGCGAAATCTTACTTAGAAGATTGTGGAGTTGACTTAAGGGCGAACCTTGAAAGAATTAGGAAAGGCGAAACTGAAGAGTGGCTTTTGGAAAGCCAAGAAAAATACAAATGCCCTTCATGTGGAAACCCCTTACCAGTTTATGGAACACGCGGAAAATGTTACCATTGCGGAGCAAAGCTTTCTAAAACACCTTAAAGGATTACAAGTTGAGAAAGCCCAAAATTCCACCAGCCCTAGTTCTCTTTTTTCTTGCACCCGCCATAGGCGAGTTGCTTTCCGGCTCTTCTCCACCCCTAGAGTTTTTTAATCCTTTAACTTTGTTGTTCCTTGCTTCTTTGTATGGCGGCGGCGCAATTGTGGTGCGCGAACTGAAAGTTCGATGGAAAAAGGATTTTAGAACTGTTCTTTTGTTGGGTGCAGCGTATGGAATTTTGGAGGAAGGCTTGCTTGTTAAAAGCTTTTTTGATCCGTATTGGATGGATTTGGGGATTTTAGGGGTTTATGGTAGATGGTTAGAAGTGAACTGGGTTTGGACTGAAATGCTTATCATTTACCACGCTGTTTTCAGTATAAGTATACCCATAATTCTTGTGGAACTTGCCTATCCCGAAAGAAAGTTCGAAAG
>PIXZ01000033.1:11971-13444 GCA_003601605.1 Candidatus Bathyarchaeota archaeon | reverse complement strand
CTGATAGTGTTGTTTGAAGAATCGCCAAGAAAGATGCCATCATCGTTGTTTGTTATGTTGTTTCCGCTGATAGTGTTGTTTGAAGAATCGCCAAGAAAGATGCCATCATCGTTGTTTGTTATGTTGTTTCCGCTGATAGTGTTGTTTGAAGAAGAGTCGAGCTCGATGCCATAATCGTTGTTTTCTGTTATGTTGTTGTTTGCTATTTTTGTGTTGTTTGTCTGCCATAGTTGGATGCCCACGTCGGTGTTGGATAGGTTGAGGTTTTCGACGGTTATGTTGCTGCATCTGACGAGTATGACTTGCCCAGCATCGCCGACCACAAGACCTGAAACTTCCTCGAGATAGACAAGGGGTTTACCACTAACAACATTATCCACCACAACATTTCCATATGAGCCGTAAACAATCAGACCATCATCAACAAATATGTTTCCGACTATAGTGTTGTTTGAAGAGTAGCGGAGATAGATGCCATCATCGTTGTTTGTTATGTTGTTTCCGCTGATAGTGTTGTTTGAAGAACGACCGAGGCTGATGCCATAATAGTTGTTTGTTATGTTGTTTCCGCTGATAGTGTTGTTTGAAGAATCGCCAAGAAAGATGCCATCAAAGTTGTTTGTTATGTTGTTTCCGACTATACTGTTGCTTGAAGAAGAATTGAGCAAGATGCAATAATAGAATGTGTTGATTTCCATGTTTTTGATGGTTACATTGCTTCTTCCAGTCAGGTCTACTCCCTTGTAAGGGTAATCGTATGTTCCTTGGATTGTATAGCCTGCCCCATCAACTACAATGTTGTCCCTTTCTACAATTATGCCATCACCAGAGCTTGTAATGTTGTCTGTTAACGTATAGGTTACGTTATCGTAGGTTGTTATTGGTGCATCTGGCGGATCTATGCTCCCATCAGCCCGTATATAAACGGTTCCAGTCCACTCGCTCTTAGCTTGTTTGATATCAACCGTTAACGTTAACACACCTATCAGTAACAGCGTAAACATTAACCCAGAAAGTGTTCTCCTCCACAAGTTTCTGTTTCTCCTAACTCTAAAATACTTCAGCTTCGAAAATAAAACTTTTGAAACAATCCTCTATTCACTCTTTCAGGTGTTATCTTCTATAATTAAATTCTATAACTATCTTCTACTCTATATTTAATCCATAGCTTATCTTCTTCTATCCACAAACCACAAGAAGCAGCTAGCCCATTTATGTCCACTTTCTTTTAAAAATTTCTTATATAAATATAAAATAAGAAAAATCGAAAAGAAAACTAAAACACATTCTGTAATAAACTCACTTTTCTCGAAGCATCTCAATCACCAAACTTATAACATTGATCTTCCCTTCGCATCCGCTCGGGTGCAAAGGCAAAATGACTCGAAAAAGAAATGTTGTGTTGTATTTGGATGCTGAGTTGGTCTCAAAAACACGTGAATTAGGCTTCAATCTCAGTAAAACGTTTGAAAA
>PIXZ01000033.1:0-11891 GCA_003601605.1 Candidatus Bathyarchaeota archaeon | reverse complement strand
TGGTAGCCCGGGAGAGATTCGAACTCTCGTCAGCGGGTCCAAAGCCCGCTATGCTTGTCCACTACACCACCGGGCTCTAACCTTATTGGATTTTAAACTCTCTAATAAGCAATTTTCTTAAATGATGCTTTTTAGGTAAAATGTTTAGTTTCCAAGTTTTTGATTAAACTTTTTCTCTCCTTTCTTATCTTTAGAATTAATTCTCTGCTTTTTTCAATAGTTTTGGCCGCATCAGCTTTTTTTATGGCTGTTAAATCTAGAAATTTTATCACGTTTTCATAGTTTTGCGGTGTTTTCTTTTCTAAAAGTTTTAAGGAGCGTATCAGTGTTGTATAATCCACTTTTACCTTGTCCACTAGAGACTTAAACCAAACATAGTTCTCAACAATGTCGAAGAGCATCATGCCCAAGTAATGGGAAGCTTCAGCCATTTTCCCCGAATCTATTAAACCACTTGTACGTATTAGGGTGCCGTGGAGGAAAGCGGGATTCAGATAGTAATTGAGTTTTGTTCTAACTTTGAAATGGCAGTTTCCCAACACATCGCGGTTTTGTTGAACTATAACTTTTACTTCATTCCAAAAGTTTTTGAAAACTTTCAGCTTTTCCCTGACATTTTCTTCATCTACTCTATTTAACCCGGTTATCGACAAATAATGGTTGAACAGGCTGGTCATGCCAAGCCTACTCGCGGATAGTTCAAGCTTTTCCACGAAACGGCTGTTTGAAAAAGGTTCGCGAGCTATTTCAATTGGAATTTTTAGGGCATTTTCCGTAGCTAAAGCAGCGAATAGGTGAGCGCTTTTAAAGTCTTCTCTTGCAAAAGCGGAGGTTGCACGGCTTAGGTAAATGTCTGAATCTACAATGTGGGCTTCTGTTCGGATATCCACCCTTTCAGCCGAAGCGTAGGATTTGTTCATCAAAAGTTTTGTGTTTGCCAAAGACCAGTCTCTGTCATAAAGAATTTGCATCTCGTAAAGTTTTTGATCTATTTCTGGAGGAATTGGGCCTTGAATCCACTTTTTTGGGATATGGTCTAAATCGATGAACAGGCCGCCGATTTCGATTCTTTCCACAAATTCGTAGTCAAAACCACTTTTGTCCAAAATTAGCAAATCTGCATCGCTGGAAGTAACAGCGTCACCGCGGCTCCAGCTTCCAAACAATCCTATACCGTAAACGTTTTCTTTAGTTTTCAATTCGTTGACGACCTTTTCTAAAGGCCTTCTTATCTTCTCTGGAAGCTTCACACGTAAACACCTATTGTTAGATTAATAGTGTGTATAAGTATTCAAAATTTTTGAGAAAGATATTTTAGACTGAACCGTAAAATTTATATATTGAAACATTTCATCTAGATAGCCACACTGGGGCCGGATGTGCTTTTTCTGATTCCCGAAGGACAAGATGAGGAAAACAAAAGGCGAAGGTTCTAAGCAAAAGGGAGAACATACACTTGAGCAAAAAAGAAAGTAAGGCTCGTCAACGACTGATTGATAAATGTCCAGAATGCGGTAGTGGAAACCTTATTCACGACTATGACAGCGGAGAAACTGTTTGCGGTGAATGCGGACTTGTATTATCGGATCAAATGATGGACAAGGGACCAGAATGGCGTGCATTCACACAGGAAGAGAAAGCTTCCAGAAGCCGCGTGGGAGTGCCTACATCATATTCGGTTCACGACAAAGGATTGTCAACAGCCATAAGCCAAGTTGACAGAGACGCCTTCGGAAGAAAACTTCCATTATCTACACGCTTGCAAATGTGGCGTCTGAGAAAATGGCAAATACGTTCCCGTGTGCACTCTTCTATTGATAGAAACTTGGCTCAGGCTATGGCGGAGCTTGACCGTCTTTCTGATAAGGTTTACATTCCTCCGCCCATTAAAGAAAAGGCGGCAGTTATTTATCGTAAGGCGTTGGATAAAGGATTGGTTCGTGGCAGATCTATTGCGGCTATTGCTGCGGCTGCGCTTTATGCGGCTTGTCGTGGAAGTGGTACTCCGAGAACGTTGCGGGAGATTTCAGAGGCAAGTCTTGTAGATAAGAAGGATGTTGCGCGGTGTTATAGGCTTTTGCTTCGTGAACTTGATGTACAGATGCCTATTGCTGACCCGCTTACTTATGTTTCAAAGATAGCTGAGAGAACGGGAATTTCTGGTAAGACCCAGGGACTCGCCATACAGATCCTTCGGGATGCGCGGAAGAAGCGGGCTGCTGCTGGTAAAGATCCTATGGGCTTGGCTGCTGCAGCACTGTACATCGCTTGTTTGCAGAACGACGAAAAGAAAACACAGAAGGACATTGCTGAGGCTGCTGGCGTTACAGAAGTTACTGTACGAAACCGTTATAAAACTTTGAAGAGACAGTTGAATCTTGAGCTTCCCGATTAGGCTTTTATTCTTCTTCTTTTTCAAGTTCCATAACTATTGGACCGTTATATCCGCAGTTTTCGCAAAAATATTTTTTAGGCGTTAGCCAGTAGTCGAGGCTGCTTGATAAGTGGATCTTGGGGCTGCCGCATCTTGGACAGTATATTTTTGATGGTCTCCGATGTTTTAGTGTCTTAAGTACTTCACGTAAATTTTGCAGCAGTTTCATTCGGGCTTGCACCTTCATTTGATGATTATTGTATCTCGATGTTTCCTTCTGGATATCCCAGCCTTATTAGGTATTGGCGGACTTTTTCGCGATGGTCTCCTTGGAGCAGTATTTGACCGTTTTTGGCGGTTCCTCCACACGCGCAGTAGCCCTTGAGTTTTTGGGCTAGGCTTGCTAGATTCGCGTTTTTGTCGTTTATGCCGTCCACTATTGTTGTTGGTCTGCCAAACTTTCGTGTTTCAAGTCTTATGCGGATTCTTTGTTGCTCTTTTTCTATTTCGCTGCAGACGCACAAGTCTTTGGGAAGCCCGCATGTTGGACAGATTTCAGCCATGACGCTCAGTTTTACAATTGCTTTGCTTGTATATAAGATTTTCAAATTAATCTTCTATAATTAAACTACACATTTAGGAAGACTTTAATTTAAAAGAAGAGTGAATGGAACTTATGAAAGCTCTTGTATTAGGCTGTGGAAACATAGGGTCAGTGGCTGCAGAGGACATTGCCAAAAGCCTAAGCTCTATCCATGTCGTTATTGCCGACAAAGATGAAGTACGTGCACGAAGAGTTGCTGAAAAAATTGGCAGAGACAATGTTTCTTGGGCTGAAATAGATGCTGGAAACCGTTCAGAACTTGTTAATTTTCTGCAGGATTTTGACCTTGTCATGGGCTTTCTCCCTGGAAAATTGGGTTACGGATTGATGGAGGCATGCATTGCCTCGGGTAAGGATTTAGTGGACGTTTCTTTCATGGAGGAAAACCCGTTAACACTGCATGAAAAAGCGGTTAAGGCTGGTGTAACGATTGTACCAGACTGCGGATTAGCTCCGGGCATAAGCAACCTTCTTGTGGGACACGCAGCGAAAAGGCTTGATAAAGTTGAGAAAATTCACATAATGGTTGGTGGTCTTCCGGAAAAGCCGCTTCCGCCTTTGGGCTACGTTATAACATGGTCTCCAGAAAGCCTTATTGACGAGTATACGCGGAAAGCGAGAATAGTTAAAAATGGTAGAATAGTCATGGTCGACGCTCTTGACGGGCTGGAGCATGTGGATTTTCCCGGTGTTGGAAGGCTTGAGGCTTTTTACACTGATGGTTTGCGAACGTTAATTGACACTTTTAAGAGCGTGAATGTGAATGAAATGTGGGAGAAGACGCTTAGGTACTTGGGGCACGCGGAAAAAGTGAAAATGTTAAGGACTCTTGGGTTTTTTGATGAAAAACAAATTGTTGTTGATGGTGTAAATGTTTCTCCCCGAAAGGTTACAGCTAAACTTTTTGAGCAGAAACTTCGGATGCCAACGGTCAAGGATTTGGTGGCATTGAAAGTGGAAGTTTCCGGCGTTAAGAACGGTAAAAAAGCACGTTACGTGTATCATTTGTTAGATTTTTATGACGAAAAGAGTGGGGTTACTGCCATGGCTAGAACCACTGCTTATCCAACGTCCATCATTGCCCAGTTGATGCTGAAGGGCATGCTAAAGGTTAAGGGTGTAATTCCACCAGAAAAGATAGGTATGGATGACGAGCTTTTCAAGCGGTTTCTGGAGGAGTTAAAAAATCGTGGTGTAAATGTGGTGGAAGAAGCGGGTTAGGTTACTACTCCCATTCTGTGGAGTTCTTCTTTGAGACTGTCTTTAGTGTTCTTGAGGTTTTGTCTTTTCTCCACGTATTCGTCTCCACTTATTTTGCCAGCTTTAAACTCTTCATCCAACTGCTTTAGTTGCTCATCTATTTCCGCTATTCTCGCCCTTAATTGGTCAATGTAAGAAGACGCCTTTTCTTCAACTATAACCTCGGAGGGTGTCAAAGCCATTTTTATTACGCCGTCTTCTATGCGGAGGATTCTGTCTGCTGCTCTTGCAACGCTAGGGTCATGTGTTACCATGATTATTGTTTTGCCAAGTTCCCTATTTACTTTAACCAAGTAGTCAACAACGATTTTCGCATTTACAGTGTCTAACTCGCCAGTAGGCTCGTCTGCAAGAATTACTGGAGCATCGTTTGCTAGAGCAGTTGCTATGGCTACGCGTTGTTGTTCGCCTCCGCTTAGTTCTCCTGGTTTGTGGTTAGCTCGGTCTGTTAAACCGACAATTTCAAGAAGCTCTTTTACGCGTTCAGCCCTCTTTTTTCTCGGAACTCCCAAAGCTATCATGGGAAGCTCAATGTTTTCGGCTGCTGTCAAAGTTGGGATGAGGTTTAATGTTTGAAATATGTGACCTACAGTTTTTCTGCGATATTCAACCAGTTGCGTTGTTGGTAAGGCGGTTACCAGCGTGTCGCCGACTTGAACCATGCCAGCTGTGGCTTGGTCTAAGCCTCCAACAATGTTGAGAAGTGTTGTTTTTCCACTTCCGCTTGGACCTATGATGGATATTAGTTCGCCGGCTTTTACGTCCATGCTTAAACCTCTTAACGCTTGGACTTCAATCTTGCCCAAGCGGTAGACTTTCACTAGGTCTCTAACTTTTACGTCCAAACCTTTCATCTTAGTCTAACCATCCTTTCGAGTTCGGTTACGTATTTTCTTGACATTATTAGGATTGGTAAAATTGTGGCTGCGAAAATAAGGGTTAGGCAATAAGTCAACATAAGCGCCGAATCTGGCGGAAAAACAAGGCGTCTTTTAATGAGTTCGGAAATCATGGCGTTGGATGCGGAGATATTTCCATATATAACTACAAAACCGACAAAAATGCCTAATAATACGGAGAAAGTTACTAGGGCAAGGTTTTCTGTTAAGAAAACCATGATAAGCTGTTTGTAAGACAAACCTTTAACACTCATTATAGCAGCTTCATGGCTTCTTTCCTTCATGCTAACAGCGCTAACAAGGGCTGTTCCTACCGAAGCGGCTAAAACCGCGAAGATTATTCCTAACCTTTGAACATCAAGCATTCCAACAGCAATTATGTCTGTTTGAGATTTCTCCCATTCTTCAGCAAAGGATGTTACAGAGCCTACTTCCAAACTGCGAATATTATCAGCAACAAGTTTTCCATCTGCCTCCTCCTTTAATTTTAGAAGTATTTTTGCCGAAGCTCCAACTTCTCGGCTAATTTCTCGGTAAAGACCTTCAGGAATAAAGGACCAGTATCTATACAGCTGCTGATAAATAGGTTGCTGAGAATCAGATGGTTCTGGACCGAAAAATCCTACAACCCGAAGCTTTCGGGTAACTGTGCCAAATCTTAAGGATATATTTTCTCCCAGTTTAATGTTAGTTGATTCAGCAATAACACGTTCTAAAATTATGGTGTCATTATCCGCAGCCAAATCATTAAAAGCCGTTATAGCGTCTTTTCCGCTGAACCATTCATTCTCGTAATAGGCTGTTTTTAACCAAGAATTCGGCTCTACAGCTTTCACAGTCATCCATGTTCCGCTAGGCACAGTATAAGCTGAGAGGGAATATTCTATGGTTGTGTTTTGAACGTGCTCAGAAACATTGGCTATTATTGCTTCCAGAACGTCTTGCGCCCCGCTAACATTTGCAACGTTAACAGCTACGTCAGCGCCAACGTTATAGTAAATCTGTCTTATAGCATAGTCTTGTTCGCTGGCTAACTGTCCATTAACTTGAACGCTGTAACCAACGATTAAGGCGATTAGGAAGGCTATGGCGGCACTTCGTGCTGGATTTCTTCTAACATTTTTCGTTGCCAAAACACCTAATTCGCCTAAAAATTTGGCTGCTTTGGCTGTTACTTTCTGAAATTCCAATGAGCCTTGAATGAATATTTTTGTGAATCCCCAAAAGAAGAGTAAAGGTCCGATATAGTTTAGTATCCCGTCTATAAACATGAAAATTCCGATGAGAAGTATGAGAATAAAGTTTCCACTGCTAAACATAATCCTGCTCAACATTACACTCATGTTTACTCCGCTTATGAAGACGCCTACTTTGTAGGCTCCCAAAATTAACGCTACCATAGGCCATCTTCTCTTAAATGGTTTTTGAGCTTCTGTAGGCAAATACTCTCTTAGGGCGTCTACTGTTGGGAGTTGCGAGGCTTTCCTTGCCGAGCTAAAGGCTGAGAGAAACGCGATGATTATTCCAAAGGCTATAGTGAAGGCGAAAGTGTAAGGGCTGATTAAATTAAGGTTAAATAGGTTCCCAGCACTAAATTGTGTGAACAAGGGGTTCAGAAGGAAACCTAAAAACACGCCGAGTATTCCGCCAATACAGCCTATAAGCAATGTTTCAGCCAAAAAAATTCGCAGAATCTGGCCTCTTGAAAAGCCTTTGGTAAGGAGTAATCCTATTTCGCGTCTTCTAAGGTTGAAAGAAACGTCTGAAACTGTTGTTCCCATATACCATGCCATAAAAAAGATTGGTAAAGAAACAAGGGTGAAAGCTAGTCTTAAGCTTAGAGAAACAAACTGGAAACTGCGTAAGGGCAATTCCAGATTGTTTTGAATACTAACATATAGTTCTAAATCAGTAGCTAATTTGTTTTCAATATTGTTTTTTACCACTTCAACATTGCTTATCGATGTGCTTATGTCCCACGGATTTATCAACGCCTCACGGTTCAAGTAGATTAATACGCTTTGCTCTGGAGAATAATTTGGGTTTACTTTTTGCATCTCTTCCAAGATTTTCTGCATGGTTTTCTCCAAGCTTATTAGAATAAGAAAGCTTGTTTCATCTTCTGGATGCTCAATAGTTCCTGGAAAAGGCATTATCCAGCGCTGATAACCAGAGGCTATGGCAGAAGCCCTATCATCCAAGTTGGCAAAACCTTTCACTGTCAAGTTCCAAGGAATAAAGCTTTCTCCACGAGAAGTGTATAACGTGAAATTCACAGCGATAATGTCACCGATTTTTACTTTACTTGCAAGAGGCGAATTTTCTGGAATGTAAGTTTCATTCTCGCCAATTTCATCTTGCGGTCTGTTTAGCCATCCATCGTAAATTTGCGAATGATTTGCTATAGCCACTATCCGTGCATTATCCTTATCCGTGCTGTTTTCGCCAAAAATTGTTATAGGCATCCATGAAAACCAACAAATGACTTCGGCATCCAAAACATTGTCAATCTCCAATATTTTATTACGCACTGCTAACATCTCTGTTACATTTGGTTTAGATAAGCTCGCTTGCATGTCCACATAGATGTTTTCAAGCCGCTGGTCTAAAGCCTGTTTAGTGGTTGCACTTGCTTTAATGTCGATACCAGCGAAAAAGGCAGACGCTAAAGTTACACCAATCAATAATGCAAGGAAAAGTTTCCATGAGCGAAATACGTGTTTAACAGCGTATGATATAGGCATTAAGACATCACACTTTCCTTTTTCGGTTAGACTTTTAAGTCTACTGTTTAGAACAGCCCAGCAGAAACTTTAGCTTTCAGAGTTGAAGTTTTTCAAGCTGTTTAAGCACGTAGCGGCGAATCTTGTCTGGTTTAGGAAGCTCAGCCACAATCTTTCCATTCTTAATTAAAGGCTTAAGCATTTCTTCCATTTCACTTCCACATTGAGGACATTTAGGTCGAGGTTTCCCAACAAGCAGAACAATGTCTGTTAAACATTTTGGACATCGCCAAACCTGTTTCCTCCCACCCATCTTCCCCCTTTTCGCGCAAAGCTTACCATCCATCTCCACAATGTCCAAGGCAAAATCTATCGTGGGCGCATTACTCACCGAAGTCCCAACCCCAAACGCTTCAGCGCCAGCCTCAATAAGCTCTGGAATATTCTCCTCGTTCAAACCCCCAGAAACAAAAATTTTCACATGGTCAAACCCTCTTATATCTAACTCCCACCTCACTTCACGAATAAGCTCGGCAAAATTTCCCTTCCGCGAGGCTGGCGTATCAAGACGAACACCAAATAAACGCTCTTTCAATGTTTCAGCAGCCATTATCGCCTCCATCTTCTCATCGTAATAAGTGTCAACCAAAGCAACCCTCGGCACATCAGCCGAAATAACCTCGTCGAAAGCCTTCCAAGCCTTAACCTGATCTCCAAAAACTATTATCAAAGCATGAGGCATGGTCCCGGAAGGCTTTACGCCCAAAAGTTTTGCTCCAGTAAGGCTTGAAACTCCGTCAAAACCCCCTATGTAAGCTGCACGATCAATCATAGGTGACAGGACAGGATGCATTCGGCGGATTCCAAAAGATATTAGGGTTTTGTCTCTTGCAACTTTCCTTATTCTAGCAGCACGGGTTGCCACGCCAGAAGCTTGACAAATTAAACCAAGCAGTGGAGTTTCGTATATGCAGAAATCGCCGTAATGTCCCTCTATGCGCATTACTGGCTCCCGGATACCGCGAGAGTCTTCATGGTAGAAGACGCTTCCTTCAGGCATAGAGTAAACGTCTACTGGGATTCCTTCAAAAAGGCGGGCTTCCTCTTCTATACCGCATAAAATTCCCCAAGGCCAACCGTGAGGAAGCTTTCCAGGAGTCATATCAGCTATTACAGGGGTTTTTGATAATCCTTTTGCTTCGATAACTTGTTTTGTTCTTACAAAGTATATGTCTGTGGTTTCACCCGTTTTTATTTCCTCGTCAGAAGCGCAATGAAACACTCTCATAGGTTTGCTCTCCAAACTTGGTGTTTACATAGCATATTGTAAGGTAAATGCTTTAAAACTCTATGCATGGGAAACGAATATCAAGAGGTTTATGAAGCCTACTTCCATTAATGCTGCAATAAAGAATACTGTGTAAATGTAGGCTAAACCTTTCAGGGTCATGGTTCTGCTCAGCGTCTTCTTAAGTGTTAAATAGATTCCATATCCTTCGACAATCCCAATAGGCGCGCTTACCAGCAATATTATAGGCAAATATTCAATGCTTACAGTGCCGTAAACAAGGCTGCTTCCCCTTAAAATGCTTAAGAAAACAATCATAACAGTGAAGGCTATGGCAAAGGTTTTCGGATGCTCAAGCACGATGTTGGCGTGTTTCTCTCTTTTGAAGAAGTTCAGTAGCACTAGATTTACGTAGAAGGTCATGCCCAGCAGGATTAAGGATATTACAAGGATGTTGTGTGTGAAGAGCATTAGGATGGCTAATAGGGGGTTTTTGAGAATTTCGCCCAAAAGAGTGAAGAAAACCGTGTTTTCAACGTATGATAACGCAAGGAAAAGAACGAAGGCTAAGCCCAAAAGCACTGTGGTTTTCTTTGAATCCAAAATTTAAACACACCTAAAAAGCAAGGACAAATTAAAAAAGGGAAGAAATTCGCCGATTTCCTTTATTATGCCAAAAACAAAAAGCAAAATGATGACAATCGCTAGATATATCAGTATGACAAGTATTCCAACAGCTATGGCGCCAAGCCATCCGGTCTCATAAAGATTTTTGATTAAAAGCAGCCAAGTAATGATGCTTAGAAAAGATGCAACCCAATAGTAAGGAATAAAAGCAAAAAAGAGTGTGGAAAGTACGTTTCCAATAAGAGCGATTATGAAAGCATCTGAAAAGCGAGCTTTTCTCCCACCAACAATGATTAACCCAGCAAAGTGCAGAAGAACTGCCAAAACCAAAAGTTCAACAAAGAATAAAGCTAAAAGAAAAAGGAGACGTAAAGGCTCAGGAATAAGATTCCAAAGGCTTCCGCCGCCTTTTCCATTGGCTGCATTCACGCTTAAAAAAGCAACTATTTCAAAGAGTTGAGGAAATTCCATCGTCATCCCTTGATGACTAGCCTATTCCATAGAGCCGAAATAAAAATCTTATGAATCCTAATAGCCAGCTTTTTCTCGTTTTATCTCGAAAAGCACAGTTCCACCATTTGTGTAGGGTTTTCCAGGGTCTAAACATTGAATATAGCCTTTCTCGCCTTCTTCTTTTGCCAGTCCCAATTTTTTGAAGCTTATTCCGCGGCTTAATGGAACAAGCATGGAAAGCATACAGCCAAAAGCGTGAATACAGAGGTTATCAGTTTTTTCAACAACTATTTTCGGCGAATCCACCACTATTTTGTCGCCGACTTTGAAAACGGGACAGTTTCCCTTTACCTCTTTAACGGTGATGATTAGACGGTATTTATCTTCACTTTTCATAGGCTTTAACCCTCTGCCATTTTCCAAATAACGAAATATTGGCAATTATAATTTTCTAGGCTTGTAATTGGCAAACACTTAAAAGTTATTAAAGAAGGGATATTTGCTAATTGATGTTAAAGGTGCACTATGATGCAAAGTCGCCCAGCCGTAGTGGCTGTTGGAAGAACCAAGTTTGGAGAGCATTACGAGAAAGAACCGGAAAGACTGATTGAAGAAGCTTGGCTTAAAGCTTCGCAGGAGGCAGACATTGAACGTAGAGACTTGGAGGCTTGTTATCTTTCAGACTATTTCTTGCCAATAACAAACAAGCTTGGACTAGAAGAAGGATTCCTCTCCGAACTTACAGAACTTCATGTTCCCATGGAGGTAACCCGCTCCTTCAGTTCAGCCCTATCCAACGCGTGTAACGCTATTCAAGCTGGAAAATACAATGTTGTCTTGGTCGGTGGCATAGAGAAAATGACAGACCGCTGGGATAAGATTCGCGATGATTTGATGCTTTTAGAAGACCCATGGAGCTATTATGCGGGAGGCACGCCGGAAGCAAATCACGAGCTTATGCTTAGAGCATACATTAAAAAGTACGGAATAGAAGGCGCAGACTTGGAAAAGTTAAACGTTGCCTTAGCGCAGGTTTCTGTGAAAAACCATTTGCACGCCTTAAAAAACGAGTATGCCCAATACCAGAGAAAAATAACTGTTGAACATGTTTTGAATGCTAGGAAAAACGCGCGGAGACCTTTGGGGCTTTATGATTTTGCACCTATTTCTGACGGGGCAGCTGCTCTCATTCTCACCCGTGAGGATTTTGCAAAGAAATTCACAGAAAAGCCCGTTTACATTCTTGGCTTTTCGTCAGCCACAGATTACCTGACTTTTCCAGCTAGAGAGGATTTAACCCGTTTTCTAGTCAGCGAGATAGCCATGAAAAACGCCTTAAAAACTGCTGGGATAAGCCTTTGGGACATACAGGTTGTGGAGCTTTACGACCAGTCCACGGTCATGGAGATGATTTCTCTTGAAGATTTAGGTTTTTGCGAAAGAGGAAAGGCTTGGATAAGTATTTACAAAAGCTGTGAAGACTACAAAGGATACTACGAAATGGACGGAAAAAAGCTCTTTGTCAACATGAACGGTGGACTTAAAGCGGATGGCAACCCGTTAGGAGCAACGGGTGGTGCTCAAGTTTTTGAGGTTGTTAAACAGTTGAAAGGCGAAGCTGGAGAAAGACAAGTTAAGAGCGATAGAGAATTAAAATATGGTT